>CAZMPE010000295.1:0-4230 GCA_964567955.1 uncultured Phycisphaeraceae bacterium
GTGGGTTGCGGCGCTGTTGCTGGGGATCTTCGGGGCCTACAGCACCTGGTCCGTCATGGCGTGTCTCAGTGAGTCGGAGCGGACGATGAACCCCGATGCGGCGAGCACGCAATGGGACGATCCGCTGGGCCACAAGTCGCCCATGGGGTGGGTGATGATCTGGATGTCGTTCGTCGGCGGGGTCGCCCTCCTGGGCTACGGCGGGTCGCTGGCCAGCGACGGCGCTTCCGGGATTGCGATCGGGCTTGGCATTCCCGCCGCGGTGGTCGGCGTGACCATCGTGTCGATCGGCACGACGCTGCCGGAGATGGTCACCGGCATCCTGGCGGTGAAGAGGAAGCAGGCCGATCTGGCGATGGGGAACGCGATCGGCTCGTGCCTGTTCAACGCGGGGGCGATCTTCGGCATCGTGGGGGTGGTCTCGCCGCCGGAAGTGGACCGATCCATGCTGCTGCCCCTGGCCTTCATGGGGGTCGTGGCCTTCGCGCTGATCCCGATCAGTCGCACATCGGGGAAGACCGTGTCACAGCGAGAAGGGATGGCGCTGCTGGCCTCGTACGCGGTCTTCCTGGCTGTTTCGGCGATCATCGTCACACGCTGAGTTTGCCCGATCGCTGATCAGTTCATGGCAGACTTCGGTCTGGAACGATTGATCAGGCGGGACGCGGCGACGCAGGCGACGGGCAGAAGGTTGGCCGGCGCCACCAGCGCGATGATGCCCCATTCAAATCCGGTCAGAGCGATAAAGGCGGCTGTCGCCACCACGATCAGCACCGCCCCCGCCCGGTCCGACCAGAGGAGGAGCGCCATGCCCACAATGATGGCGAAGTGCGCCACCATGGCGGCCCAGACCCACGCCGGCGGATAGCCCGCCGGGGTGACAAACCACTCGTCGACGTGCGCGATGAAAAACGCGGCCCACACGAAGAGGAGCCCTGCTGCGGATCCCTGTGCGAGCCACTTGAGGCCGGTTCCGGCCACGCTGCGACCAAGGGTCGAGCGCCCGTTTGGGCTGAGACTGCTTGCCACGATGGCCTCCCCGCGGCCGTGCCGCATAGTTAGTCTATGCTAACTCATTGGGAGGATCAAGCGGGCGGTTTCAGCCCGCCGCCCGATTCCGCTACTTTCCCGCCTCGTGTGCCCGGTAGTGCTCCGCGAGCAGATCGAGGCCGAAATCGTGCTCGAGGTCGTGCCAGACCGTGTGGATGTGGTTGGCATCGTTCTGGATGTTGTCGTATTCAATGACGAACTTCGTGCCGGTGATGCGGTAGTAATGGCCCTCGCCCGGGCTCGTTCCGCCCGCCCAGGCGAATCGGATGCCGTCAAGGTCGGCGGGCTTCATCCGAGCGAGTTGGATCTCCGCCAGATCAGGACGGAGGGTACGAGCGTACTCGTCGATGAGGCGTTCGAGGATTGCTCTCTGGGCTGGTGTCATTTCTGAGGCAAGGAGACCGGCGGGCGTGCCCAGATCGAGCGGACGGCCGGGGGCGGTGAGGATGTCCCGCGGGGCGGTGGTGGCGATGACGGCCGTTGCACGCTGCGCCTCGTCAAGCGAGGCCAGCAGTTCACGAGCAAGATCCTCCTCGGCCGCGAGGGCCCGAAGGCCGGCACGCGGGCCGGTGCGTACCTGGGCCGGGTTTGCGCCGAGGAATGCGGGCGTTGTCGCGACAACGTCTCCCGAAAGCGATGAGAAGTTCAGGCTGATGTGGTGCCCTTCCACCTTCCAGCCCCACGGCGACTCAACGCCTGGTGTGCCGAAGACGGCGAGGTCGTAGCGGAGCGGGTCACGCGACGACCCGTCGCCGCCCGCCGCTCGTTCCATGTCATAGAGGATCGAGTCCAACTCCATGATCGTGTGGACCTTGAGCGTGCCGCCGGCGCTGAGGGCGCTGCGGATAAGGTCCCGTGCCGCGATCCGCTGCGTATCGGTCATCTCGCCGAGCGTGATCCCCGGGCGGCTGCGCGGCACGAAATGCCAATCGAGGCGTTCGCGGGCGTCGAAGGGGAAGACGCAGCGGCTCCGCAGTTCCGGCGACAGGGAAGCGAGGAATGTGTTCGCGGCGGCGATCATCGGGTCGGGCGCGGAGGATCGTCCGATCCGGGCCGACGCCGAGAAGAGCAACGCGAGGCACGCGAATACCGCCACTGCCGTGTGGGTTCTCATGTGATTGATTCCCTTGCGGAGGATGGACTCCCGCGTCCATCAGTATGGCCGATCCGCGGTGTCGGCGGAAGCAGGAATGCGGACCCGCGATTTGACGATGTGGGGCGGGCGCGTATCCTCGGCACATGAACACCTCCCTCGCCGGGAAGCGGGCTCTTGTCTGCGGCTCGACCCAGGGCATCGGGCGGGCCGCTGCCGCGCAGATCGCATCGCTCGGGGCCCAAGTCACGCTCATGGCCCGCAACGAGGAGCGGTTGAAGGCGACCGCCGCGGAACTGCCCGCGAAGGACGGGGTCCGGCACCGCTGGGTCGCGGCGGACTTCACCGATGCGGCGGCGGTCGGGGCGGCGGCGAAGTCGGCGGTCGAGTCGGGCGGGCCGTTTCACGTGCTGGTCAATAACACGGGGGGGCCGCCGGGGGGAACGGCGCACGAGGCGACGCCGGAGCAGTTTCTCGCGGCGTTCCGGTCCCACCTGGTCTGCAACCAGCTCCTGGTGCAGGCTCTCCTGCCCGGCTTCAAGGCGGAGAAGTACGGCCGGATCATCAACATCATTTCCACGAGCGTGAAGGCGCCGATCCCGGGGCTGGGCGTCTCGAACACGATCCGCGCGGCGGTCGCGAACTGGGCCAAGACGCTGGCGGGGGAGTTGGCGCCGTTCGGCATTACCGTCAACAACGTCCTTCCGGGGTTCACCGACACCGCGCGGCTGACGGAGCTTTTTCAGGCCAAGGCGACGAAGACCGGCAAGCCGCTTGATGAGGTCCGGCGCGAGGCGATCGCGGGGATTCCCGCCGGCCGGCTGGGGGACCCGGAGGAGATCGGCGCGGCGGTGGCCTTTCTCGCGACGCCCGCGGCGTCGTACATCAACGGGATCAACCTGCCCGTGGACGGCGGTCGAACGCAGTCCCTCTGATTGCCCGGCCAACTCGTATGATGCCCGCGTGAGCGACCCGCGGCGCGTGCTCAACTTCATCGGCGGACGGTTCGTCGCGGCGCGCGCCGGGCGGTGGCTCGACAACGTCGAGCCCGCGACCGGCGGGGTCTGCGGGGTTGTCGCCGATTCCGACGCAGACGACGTCGGGGACGCGGTGGCGGCGGCCAAGGGCGCCTTCGGACCGTGGTCGGCGATGCCCGCGACCGAGCGATCGCGGATCCTCGGGCGGCTGGCCGATCTGATCGATGCGAGCCTTGACAGGCTTTCGGAAGCCGAGGCCCGGGACAGCGGGAAGCCCGTGAGCCTGGCCCGCGGTGTCGACATCCCGCGATCGGCGGCGAATCTCCGGTTCTTCGCGGAGGCGATCCTGCGCCCGCGGCAGGAGGTCTATGACACACAGCCCGGTGCGGTGCAGGGCGCGCGGGCCACGAACACGGTGATGCGCGGCCCGCGCGGCGTCGCGGGATGCATCTCGCCCTGGAACCTGCCCCTGTACCTGTTCACCTGGAAGATCGCGCCCGCGCTGGCATCGGGCAACACGGTCGTGGGCAAGCCGAGCGAAGTGACGCCGGTCACGGCCTCGATGCTGGCGGAACTGAGCGTTGAGGCGGGCCTGCCGCCGGGCGTGCTCAACATCGTGCACGGGAGAGGGAGCGAGGCGGGCGCGCCGATCGTATCGCACCCGGATGTGCCGACCGTCACGTTCACGGGCTCGACGGCGGTGGGGAGGTGGATCGGCGAGACCGCGGGCCGGATGCTCAAGCGGGTGAGCCTGGAGCTGGGCGGGAAGAACCCGTACATCGTTTTCGCCGATGCGGAGATGCCGGCGGCGCTGGAGACCGCGACGCGTGCGGCATTCAGCAACCAGGGGCAGATCTGCCTGTGCGGGTCGAGGATGCTGGTGGAGCGCGGGCTTTTCAAGGACTTCGTCGCCGGTCTGGTTGAGCGTGCCCGCGCGCTGAAGATCGGCGACCCGATGGACCCGGGGACGCAGTTCGGGGCGCTGGTCAGCCGCCCGCAACTGGAGAAGGTCGATTCATACGTCCGGCTCGCGCGTGAACTCGGGGGAACAGTCCATTGCGGCGGGGAGCCGGTGGGCGCCGCCGCGCTGCCCGAACGCTGCCGCGCCGG
>CAZMPE010000296.1:0-4204 GCA_964567955.1 uncultured Phycisphaeraceae bacterium
GGCGTCCGTGACGACCTTCTCGGGCACGCCTTCCGGCTGGACAATGTCCAGCCGCAGGGCCGAAGCAGCGTCCGCCGCGCTCCGCCGGTCGATCTCGCGGAGCATCCACGGGTGCCCGTTGGCGATGATCGGCGCGAAGATCGCGAAGAACCCGATGATCGAGAGCCAGGCGATCGCGGCAATCACACCGGGGCGGCGGACGACCTGCGACCAGGCGTCGGCCCAGAAGCCCTTGGCCTCCTGGATCCCGAGGCCCTGCGCGAGCTCCACGCCCGTCACGGCCGCGCGTTCATCGGTTCTCGAAGGGGTGCTGCCCATGCCGTTGCTCGTCGCTTCCTTTCGTTACTCGTAGCTGACGCGCGGGTCCGCCATCGCGTACAGGATGTCCGCCAGCAGCAACGCCAGCAGGTTGACGCCCGCGATCATCAATGTGTTGGCGAGGATCAACTCGCGGTCGCGCAGACTGATCGCTTCGAGGATGAGGCTGCCCATCCCCGGGACCGAGAAGATCTTCTCCACCACGATCGATCCCGACAGCATGGCCGGGAAAATCGTCACGAACATCGTGATCAGCGGCAGCAGGCTGTTGCGGAAGACGTGGCGCAGCACGACGTCGCGGTTCGACACGCCCTTGGCCTTCGCCGTCCGCACGTAATCGGCGCTGAAGTTGTCGAGCATCGCGGCCCGCGTCTGCTTGCTGAGAATGGCAAAGCCCGTGTAAGTCAGGCAGAGCACCGGCAGGCACAGATGCCACACGGCGTCCAGCAGGTACCCGCGCTCAAAGCCGCCGGGCTCGCCCCACGTCGGCAGGAACCGGAACTCGGTCGCCTCGTTGGAGTGCAGGCCGCTCACCGGGAAGCCGTGCAGGTAGTCCGGGCTCGCGAGGAACCCGATCGCAAAGACGCCCGCCAGAACGACCGGGATCGACCAGAGCGCGATGAAGATCGCCCCCATGCCCGTGTCCAGCCAGGACCCGCGCCGCGTCGCCGCCAGCATGCCTCCGGGGATGGCGATCGCGTAGATGATCGGAAAGGCGATCAGGTTGATCAGCAGCGTGACCGGCAGCGCGGTCGATATGAGATCGATCACCGGGCGCTGCCGGCTGTACGCGACGCCGAAATCGGGCAGGTCCAGGCTCAGGGCGCCGGGGATGATCCCGACGCCCGACTCCTCGAACGGCTTCTGTCGGAACGCGGCGTCGAGACGCTGACGCGAGTCAACCGCCGCCTGGTACGCCGCCAGCGCCGCGTTCCCCGCCGTCGAAACCGCGGCCCACTGCCCCTGCGTCATCGTGGGAGTGAGGCCGTCGAACGCTTCCGGACGCAGCTTGCCCCCTCCCGTCACGGCGCCCGGGATCTTCGCGTCCTGTGCGTAGGTGATCAGCGCCTGTTCAAGAAGCGTCCTGGCCTCGATGTACTTGCCGCGCTTCCCGGCGTATTCGACCGTCGCCCCGCGGAACTCCTCGACGCGCTCATCGATCGTCTTCCCGGTGAACCCGGCGGACGCGGCGGGCGTCGGCAGTTCCGAAGCGAAGAATCGCCAGAGCGGCGGCGGCTTGATCTCCTTGGGCGGGCGGAGCCGCTCGCCGTTGGGCGCCAGCTGGTCGCGCACGCCGAACTTGATCGGGCTGATCCGCCCCAGCCACCGCCAGTATTGAACCACGACGGGATCATCGAGCCCGTACCGGTCTTCGAGATAGGCCTGCAACACCGCGACGTTGCTCTGCGACTGCAGGTTGCCGGCCTGCACCTTGAGCGCGGCGCCGATCCCGCCCGGCGACAGCGCGACGATCATGAATACGAGGAACGTGATCCCGATCAGCGTCGGGATCATCAGCAGCAGTCGCCGTGCGATGTACGTTCCCATGGTCCGGGGGCCTCTCCGCGATACCGACGATCAGGACCCCGGCGTAGGCGACGCCGCCCCGCCCCGGAAGAACTCCCACAACTCCAGCCCCTTGGGGTACATGTTCACGTTGCCGATCTGCGGCTTGACGAAACGGACGAACGGCGAGACGCGGATCCATGTGTAGGGCTGGCCCTCGTGCATCGCCCTGCCGAACTCGCGCCAGAGCACCTCGCGCTTCGCCGGGTCGAGTTCGCGCCGGGCCAGGTCGATCGCCCGATCCGCGGCCGGGTCGCTCCACTGCGCGAAGTTGTCGCCCTGGTTCTGGATCGACTCGGAGTGGAAGATCTGCTTGGGGTCCGACTCGGGCGCGTTCGCCCCCCACCCCATCAGCATCGCGTCAAAGTCGCGCTGGTTGCGCACCGGGTCGCCCACCGACCAGTCCATCTGCCGCAACGTGCAGCGGATCCCGACCGCCGCGCAGGAGTCCACGATGTACTTGGCGATCTTCTCGGCGATCTCGCCGCCGCCGAAGTAGGTCAGCTCGAAGACGAACTCGTTGCCCTTCTCGTCCTCGAGCACGCGGTTGCCGTCGCGGTCGCGCCACCCCGCCTCGGCCAGCATCTGGCGGGCCCGATTCGGGTCGTACGGCCAGGGCTTGAGATCGGGGTCGAACCCGAACGTCCCCGGGTTGAAGAACCCGTTGGCGACCTCACCGATTCCCTTCCAGATGTCGCGGATCATCCCCTCGCGGTCGAGCAGGTGCGTCATCGCGATCCGCACGCGCACGTCATGGAACGGCGTCGGCCGGCCGTTGCGCGGGCCGCAGTTCCAGATGATGCCCGACCGCCCCGACCGCATGTTCACCCACTTGAGGTTCAGGTTGTTCCGCGACCACTCGGGGTCCGCCGCGTTCGTGACGAACTGCGGCGAGGAGGGCGTGATCATGTCGGCCTGGCCGTTCTTGTACTCGGTCAGGCGCGCCAGTTCCTCGTTGATCGCCTTGAAGCGGATCTTGGCGAGCGCCGAGCGCGGCCCCCAGTACTGCTCGTTGCGCACGAGCACGACCGCCGCGGGCGGCGACCACTGCCGGTTCCGATCGAGCGTCTCGAGCTTGAAGGGGCCCGAGCCCATGAGCAGCCCCGTCGCCTGGTTCAGTTCGGCCGGCGAGAACTTCCCGTAGAAGTGCTTGGGCATGATGAACATCGTCAGCGCCAGGTCGAGGTTGGAGAAGAACGGCTCCTTGAAGGTGAACTCGACCACGTCCGCACCGAGCGCCTCGACCTTGACGATGGGGTCCATGATCGAACGGGACCGCTCGGCCTCGATCTCCGGGTTCATGATGAAGTCGTGGAACGTCCAGCGCACGTCCTCGGCCGTCACCGGGGAGCCGTCGCTGAACCGGGCGCGCGGGTTGATCCGGACGCGCAGCCAGTACCCCGCGGGGTCGTACTGCCAGGCATCGGCGAGCTGCCCGCGCAGCTGCAGCGTCTTGGGGTCATAGTCGCCCAGCGACTGCATGACCATGTCGATCACGCGCCGGCCGTAGACGTCGGTGGAGATCACCGGCGTCACCTTCGCCGGCTGGGCCTCGAAGATCTCGGTGAACTCGCCGCCGATGGTGTAGCCGGGCAACGGGCGCGGATCGGTGACGTAATCCCACGGCTCCTGCCACAGGATCGGGATGCCCTCGCGGGCCCACGACTCATCGCGCGAGCCGGGCGACCCGCCGCCCGCGGCGAGCCGTTCCGCCAGGTCGCGGGCCTGCTGCTCCGCCTGGCGCTGGATCTCGGCGATCCGCTCCTGCAGCTGCACGTCCGCCTCGCCGCTGGACTTGCGGATGTCCTCGAGCTGCGCGCTGATCGCCGCGAGCATCTGCATCGGCTGCTGCTGGGCCGCGACCAGCTGGTCGAGGCGCGCGATCAACTGCTTCTGCGCATCCCCGGTCGATCCGCCGCCTTGTTCCGCCGCCCGCTCGAGGCGGGCCATCGATGTCTCCTGGGCCTTGACCCTCTGATCGATGGAGCGCACCTGGTCCCAGCGTCGGTCTTCCTGCACCATGCCGATCCAGACCGACAGGCCCACGCCGACCAGCAGGACGAGGAGCACGAAGTCCTTCAGGCCAAACTTGTTCTGCATCGGCAACCGTCCTTTGCCCGGTTCAGCGGCGGGCACGCTTGGGATCAAAGGCCTCTCGCAACCCCTCCCCGACGAAGTTTAGGGCCAGCAGCGTCGTCCCCAGAAGGACGCACGGGAGGGCCAGCAGCCACCAGTGCGATTTGTACTGGTTCAACTCGCTCAGCCCGTCCGCCGCCAGGTTCCCCCAGCTCGGCAGCGGCGGCTTCACCCCGATGCCCAG
>CAZMPE010000297.1:0-4203 GCA_964567955.1 uncultured Phycisphaeraceae bacterium
ACCAGCCCCCACCCCTGGTCGTCCCCCGCGTTCGTCAGGTCCACCTTCATCGGGACCACGTTCCGCCGGGTCATGATCTTCCGCCCCTCCTCGCTGTTGAGGACCGCCTGTTCGATCGCCTGGCAGTTGATGCACCACTTCGCCGTGAAGTCGATCACCACCACCTGCTTCGCACGCAGCGCCCCCTGGATCGCCGCGCGGATCTCATCATCCGGCTGATTGACGAACCGCGTCCACGCGATCGGACCGCTGTCCGTCGCCAGCGCGTGCGTCAGCGGGATCGTCCCCGCGATCACCATCAGCGACACGACCGTCACGCCGACCTTCGCCCCGACGCTCCGCAGCACCCGCAGGCTCCCCACGATCGCCCACACGAACGCCGCCACCACGATTCCCCCCGCCACGTACCACGGCCACTTCTCGACCGTCAGGTTCCCCGCCAGGTACGCCGCCACCGCCAGCATCAGCAACCCCAGCACCTGCTTGAGCACGTTGCTCCCCGGGCCCGCCCGCGGCAGCCGGTCCACCAGCTTCGGGAACAGGATGAGCACCGCGTACGGGAACGCCATCCCCAATCCCATCACCACGAACGTCGACAGCCCCAGCGCCGGCGGCTGGGTGTTCACCCACGCCAGCGTCGCCCCCAGCAGCGGCCCCGTGCACGGCACCGCCAGGATCGCCGTCAGCACCCCCATCAGAAAGTTGCCCTTCGCGTTCTCGTGCGAAGCCTCGATCATGTACAGCGATTGCGGCAGCCGGATCGTGAACAGCCCCATCATCCCCAGCGCCAGCACCGCGACGATCACCGCCATCGCCCCGCTGAACCACGGCAGCGAGAAGAGCTGCCCCCAGTCAAACTTCCGCCCGCCCGTCACCAGCCCGAAGGCCAGCAGCCCCAGCACCGCGTACGTCGCCACGATCCCGACGCAGTACAGCGTCCCGAAGTACGCCAGCTTCCCCGGCGTCTTCGCCTGCGCCTGCAGGCTCAGGACCTTCAGCGGCACCACCGGCAGCACGCACGGCGTGAAGTTCATGATGAACCCCGCCGCGAACGCAATCAGCAGAATGAACACGTACGAGTTGCTCGGCAGGTAGAACTCGTATCCGAAGAAATCGAAGCGCGTCCGTCCGTCGTCCGCCGCATCCGGCGTCACGATGACCGGTGTCTCGCCCCCGCCCGTTGCCGGCGGTCCCGCGAACGCCGACCCATCGAACCCGGCGAAGTCGGAATCGGCGAGCCGCACCGGCGCTTCGTCCGGCGACACGATCCGGATCGCCACCCGCTCCGTGTGCGTCTCCGGCGCCACGCACACCGAGTCATCGCACGCCTGGAACCCGATCTTCAGTTCGACGACCGCCTCGCTCCCGATCGCCGCATCGGGCGACACCTGGATCGGCACGTACGCGATCGCCCTGCCCTCGAACACCCCGTACCCGACAGGATTCCCCGAACCCGTGAAGTCGACCGGAACCTCGTGCACCGACGGCCACTGCACCGGCCACACCGTCACCCCGTCACCCGCCGTCACCCCGATCACCGTCGGGATCGGCGTGAACCCTTCGAGCTCCGGCGGCACCACCGGGTTGTTCGTGTGGATGTGCCAGCCCTGCTCGTGATCGAAGATCACAGCGACCGCGAACTGATCGCCCGCGACCGCCGCGCTCCGCGCCGCCTTCACGCTCAGCGTCACCGGGCTGCCCCCGGGCTGACCCAGCGCCGGCGTCAGGAACGCGATCACAAGAATGAAGGCAATCAGGCCGCGCAGGGTCAGGTGAGGGGTCATCGGGTCCTATTTATACGCCCCGGGCGTCTCCACGATTCACTCATGGCCCCCCGAGGGCCCGGAATCGCACCCCCTTCAAGGCGGCGATCCGCCCCGTCCGATACTCAGACCATCGGCGCGGTTTCCGCGCCCATCGGAGCCCGCCCCGTGCTCGACCTGCTGGACCAGAGTGAAGTCGACGCATTGCTCGCCGCCGTCGACACCGGCGCGATCGAGGAGGTCAGCTCCGAGGGTCAGGTCTTCCGGCACAAGCGCCGCGGCTCCGACGCCGTCGAGGTCCGCCCCTACGACTTCAAACGCCCCGAGCGCGTCAGCAAGGACCAGATGCGGGCCCTCCAGACCCTGCACGAGGCCTTCGCCCGGAACTTCGGCGCCTCCCTCTCCGGCTTCCTCCGCACCATCATCGAGGTCCGCGTCGCCACCTGCGAGCAGATGACGTACTCGGAGTTCATCTCCGGGCTCCCCAACCCCACCAGCTTCAACCTCATCCAGGCCGACAAGCTCGAGGGCCAGATGTGCCTTGAGATCAGCCCCCTCATCATCTACCCCATCATCGACCGCCTCCTCGGCGGCTCGAGCACCGACCTCTTCATCCCCCAGCGGCCCATGACCCTCATCGAGTCGCGACTCATCGGCAACGTCACAAACCGAGGCCTCGCCGCCCTCACCGAGGCCTGGGGCGGAATCCGAACCCTCACCTTCAGCATCACGACCACCGAGAGCAACCCGCAGCTCGTCCAGATCGTCCCGCCCAACGAGGTCGTCGTCGTCATCGGCTTCGAGCTCAAGATGAGCAACCGCGCCGGCACCATGAACCTCTGCATCCCCTACAACGTCATCGAGCCGGTCATGGAGGAACTCTCCGCCCAGAGCTGGTTCAGCGCGGCGAGGAACCAGAAGTCCAAGGCCATCGAAGACCAGATCACCCGCGGCCTGCGCCGCGCCTCCCTCAACGTCGCGGGCGTCCTCGCCCACACCAGCATCACCTTCCGCGACCTGATGAACATGTCCGTCGGCGACCTGGTCGTCACCGAAAAGTCCGCCGCGGAGCACGTCGTGGTCACCGTCGAGGGCGAGGCCAAGTTCCTCGCCCATATCGGCCAGGTGAAGGGCAAACGGGCCCTTCGGATCGTCCGTGAGGTCACCCCCGAGGATCGGGTGATCTAGACGCCGGCCCGGTTTGACCCCCCCGCCCCCCGTATCTACAGTCTGCACGGATAACAGGGCCCGGACAGTCGGGTTCTGGCATCAAGGAAGCCCTATGCCGACGGTTCTCCATTATGTTCTGTGATGGCGTGGCATTCGGGCCGGCGTTTCCGCCGGTCGGGCCGCCGCCCCCGACGCTCCAGGAGGGTCGGATGCGGTAGCCCCGACCAAACGCGGATGTGACCGGTCCGGCCCACCATCGGGAACGGACCGGGAGACCCGTCGGCCGCGAGCCCCGAATGGAAGGGCCCGCGGCCGCGATTGTTTTTGACCCGTCTCGACAACACGACAACTCAACATCAAGGAATCCCGTCGTGAACGAATCCGAAATGCTGCGAATCCTCGACTCGATCGCCCGCGACCGCAACATCGAACGTTCGCTCCTCATCCGCGACCTCGAGCAGGCCATGGTCTCCGCCGCCCGCAAGTACTTCAACACCCTCGACACCGAGGAGTTCGCCTGCACCGTCGACCAGCTCACGGGCAAGATGTCGCTCACCCGGCACGGCGAGCCGCTCGACATGGCCCCGGGCGCCTTCGGACGCATCGCCGCCCAGACCTTCAAGCAGGTCATGATCCAGAAGTTCCGCGACGACGAGCGGACCAGCATCCTCGACGAGTTCTCCAAGCGCATCGGCGAGATCGTCCCCGGCACCGCCCAGCGCTACGAGTGCGGCGCGCACGTCGTCACCATCGACCGCGCCGAGGCCTTCATGCCCCGCTCCGAGCAGATCCCCGGCGAACAGTTCGACGCCGGCGACCGCGTCCGATGCATGATCCTCGACGTCCGCGACGCCGGAAACCAGGTCAAAATCGTCCTCTCCCGCGGCCACCCCGACTTCATCAAGCGCCTCTTCGAGGTCGAGGTCCCCGAGGTCGCCGAACGCATCATCGAGATCAAGGCCATGGCCCGCGAGGCCGGCTACCGCACCAAGATCGCCGTCTCCTCCATCGACTCCAAGGTCGACGCCGTCGGCGCCTGCGTCGGCGTCCGCGGCAGCCGCATCAAGAACATCGTCGATGAGCTCAACGGCGAGAAGATCGACATCGTCCGCTGGAACGAGTCCAGCCAGGTGCTCATCCAGAACGCTCTCAAGCCCGCGGAGGTCGCGGAGATCAGCCTCTGCTTCGAGCTCGGTCGGGCCACCGTCGTGGTCAACGAGGACCAGCTCAGCCTCGCGATCGGCAAGCGGGGCCAGAACGTGCGCCTGGC
>CAZMPE010000298.1:0-4201 GCA_964567955.1 uncultured Phycisphaeraceae bacterium
CGGGCCGGAACGGTTCGACGCGGCGTTCCGCGAGTACATCCGGCGCTGGGCCTTCAAGAGCCCGCAGCCCGCGGACTTCTTCCGAACGATGGAAGACGTCGCGGGCGCGGACCTGGCCTGGTTCTGGCGCGGCTGGTTCCTTGAGACCGGGACGCTGGATCAGTCCGTCGACGGCGTCGCCGTCGCGGACGGCATGACCCGCGTGACGTTCTCGAACCGCGGCGAACTCGTGATGCCCGTGGCGTACCGCGTCACGTACGACAACGGCACGGTCGAGGATCGGCGGCTGCCGGTCGAGGTGTGGTTCTACTCCAACCGCTGGGTGACGGAGTGGGACGCGGGCGGGCGGTCCATTGTCTCGATCGTCGTTGACCCCGATGGGCAGTTGCCCGACGTCAACCTGAAGAACAACGAATGGACCAATCGGGCCGTGTCGACCTCGCCGTGAACGGGCCGGTCACTCGGCCTGCTGACGGGCGCGGGCCCCGCCGCCGATCACGCCGATGTCGATCAGCACGGCCAGGATGACCATCACCAGCCCGAGGCCTCGGACCGAGTCAAAGGTATTCATCGACCACGCGTAGGCGATCGTCGTGTACGGCATGAAGAAGAAGCCCAGGAGCGGGAAGAGCGCCGTGTCGTACGCCCGGCCGATGTAGTCGCCGACCAGGACCATCAGGATGATGGCGAGCCGCGGCAGGCCGAGCAGCAGCAGGATGATGGCGCAGGGCATGCTGGATGATTGGGAGTCCGGGGCCCCCGGTTCCAGCCCGCTAGAGGAGCAATCTGGTCGAAAGCTGCACGAGAACCAGCGCATAGACGCCGGCGACAAGATCATCCAGGAGAATGCCCCATCCGCCCGGAACGCTCTGGATTCGGTTCGCCGGCCAAGGCTTGACGATGTCGAGGACCCGGAAGCACAGGAAGACGTACACGAGCGTGAAGGCGCTCATCATGGGCGATCCGAACGCCGCGCCGGGCAGGAACAGCAGCGGGATGCATTGCCCGGCGGTCTCGTCCGCGACGACCTGGCTCGGGTCCTTGTTCAGGAACCTCGCCTCGGCCTCATCTCCTGAGACGATGCACGCGCCCGCGAAGACGACGAGCACGGCTATCAGGACGCCGTTGTAGACCCACGGCTGCTGGTGCGGGCCGAAACCGGCGAGGAGCAGGCCCGCGGCGAGCACGACGGGCGGCATCGAGCCCCACGTGCCCGAGGCGGGCCGTACATGCCCGAGCCCGAAGGTGGTGATGAGCCGCAGTGGGGGGCGGTTCATCGTGACGACTCCGCACGCCGGAATGCCACGACAGCGCGGACGACATACGGAACGCCCGAGAGCAGTGTCACCGCGACGGTGGTGTACACCAGCCCGAGGATCAGTGCCCGTCCGGTCGACCCGGGTGACGCGTCAACGACCGCCATGATCGCGAGGACGGCCGGCACGGTCACGGACTGAAGAATCATCTTGGCTTTGCCGGACCATCCGGCGGGGAACTTCACGCCCTGTCCCTCGAGCACGCCGCGGATCGAGGTGACCAGCAGCTCGCGTGCGAGGGCGACGACCACCATCCACGGCGCGACGCCGCTGATCTGAAAGTCATCCGGTCCGCCGCCCTTGAGGTCGGCGCCGATGTGGAAGGCGGGCCCGGCCAGAAAAATGAACGCGCCGACGACAAGGACCTTGTCGGCGAACGGATCCATGACCCGCCCGAACGGGGTCTCGACGTTCCAGCGGCGCGCCAGCGCGCCGTCCAGGGCGTCGGTGAGAGCGCCGAGTACAAAGAGGACCGCCGCCGACAGAAGGAGCCAGTTCGGGCGCACAAGGTCGTGCGCCGCGTCGGAGAGGATGTGCTCCCCGGCCTTCCACGGCGTCAAGAGAACGAAGAACGCGCCGGCGATGAGCAGCCGAAGGACCGTCAGCGCGTTGGGCAGGTGCCGGTAGACCCCGCTGGTCGTGGCGGCCGGATTGGCGGCGGGGTCCGGCATAAGGGGCCATGGTAGCGGACGGAGGCTCGCTCCAGTTGATGCACGCGCGGCGCGGCTCTATCCTCACCGCTCACTTCCGCGACCTCCGGTTGGACGAAGCGGGGAACGGCCCAACAAGCCGGGAATGGACAGCAGCGTCCGCTCCCGGTGCAGAGGACGGCATTTGGATCAGGTGATCAACCCCGTCATCCTCTACGTGCTCCTGGCCCTCGGGGGGATCGGCGTCTGTCTGGCCCTGCCGCGCAAGGGCCTGAGCCCGCAGCCGATCGGAGGGCTGATCGCCGCGACCGCGGCGGGCCTGGTCGTGCTGGTGCTCAGCTTCAACGCGGCCGCGCACCTGCCGAACCTCTATTTCTACATCTTCGGCGTGATCGCTCTGGGCGGGGCCCTTCGGGTCATCACGCACCCGCGCCCGGTCTACGCGGCCCTGTATTTCATCCTCACCGTGCTGGCCTCGGCGGGGCTGTTCGTCATCCTGTCGGCGGAGTTCCTGGCCTTCGCGCTGGTGATCGTGTACGCCGGCGCCATCCTCATCACCTACCTCTTTGTGATCATGCTCGCCACGCAGGCGCCCACCGAGGAACAGGTCGAGGTGCTCGCCGACTACGACGCGGTCAGCCGCGAGCCGGTCGCCGCGACCGCCGTGGGCTTCATTCTTCTGGGCGTCCTGACGACGATGCTCTTCCGCGGGGTGCCCGGGCTTCCGGGTCCGGGTGCTCCGGGGTCCGGCGACGCCCTTCTCGCCCGCCTGCCGGGCAAGGTGGAGACCGCGCTGCGCAACGCCGGCCGGATCGCCGCCGACGAACAGGTTGTCGCTGTCTCTCCGCAGACCCGGCGTGCGACCGTCGAGAATGCTCTGGAGGCGCCGCGCTCGGTCGAGTGGCCGGAAGGGGTCGAGGCGACCAACGTCGAGGGCGTGGCCTTCTCGCTCCTTGCCGCGCATCCGGGCGCCATCGAGATCGCGGGCATCATCCTGCTGATGGCGATGCTCGGGGCGGTGGTGCTCGCCCGGAAGCAGGTGCAACTGGACGAAGAGGCCAAGGCCCGGCACGCGGCGAAGCTGAGCGAGGGCACGCCATGATCTGGCTCCTGGCCCAGGGCGATTACCCGCTGCCGATGCACCAGCTCACGCTGGGGCATTACCTCTTCCTGTCCGCCGCGATGTTCGCGATCGGCCTCATCGGGTTCATGACCCGGCGCAACCTGATCATCATGTTTCTCTGCACGGAGCTGATGTTCCAGGCGGCCGGGATCGCGCTCATCGCGTTCGGGCGCTACCACCTGAACCACACGGGCGAGACGTTCGTGATCTTCGTGCTCACGGTGGCCGCCGCGGAGGCGGCGATGGCGCTGGCGCTCGTGGTCCTCCTGTTCCGGCGGCGTGAGTCGCTGGACGCGGCGGAGTGGTCGCAGATGAAGGGGTAGGGTGTCGGCGGGGTCGAACGATCGATGGAACAGGGGTCATGACGCGTGTCTAGTGCGGCGACAATACACCCGGGCCTTGCGGACCTGCTGAGCGGGGCGGTGATCGCCCAGGCCGGCGGGCCCGCGGCCGTCGGCCCCTGGTGGGTGTCGCTGATCCCGGCGCTGCCGTTGCTGGGCGTGATCCTCGCGACGCTGTGCGCGATCTTCAAAGTCAAGAGCAAGCTGCCGGCCTGGCTGAGCGTCGCCTGCCTGGCGGCCTCTTTCGTCGTGACCGCGATCATGTACCTCGGGCTCGACGGCGCGACCGAGGTGACCACCGCTTTCCAGTGGATCAACCTCGACTTCGACGACAACCCGAACGACCCGACGAAGTACGAGTTCGCCGCGAACTTCGGGTTCTACATTGATTCGCTCACCTGCCTGTGGATGCTCTTCGTCACCGGGCTCTCGACGCTGATCGGGCTCTACGCCAGCGAGTACATGGAGCACGACGTCGGCACCGGGTACTGCCGCTTCTTCGCGGCGTTCAACCTGTTCGTCTTCTCGATGTCGTGCCTGGTGATGGCGGACAACCTGATCCTGCTCTACCTGGGGTGGGAGGGCGTGGGGCTGTGCTCGTACCTGCTGATCGGGTACTTTTACAAGCGGCCTTCGGCGGTGGAGGCGGCCAAGAAGGCGTTCATCGTCATCCGGATCGGCGACCTCGGGCTCGCGCTGGGGATCATGCTCACCTTCGTCCACTTCGGGACGGTGGAGTACTCCACGCTATTCCAGATGATGGAGCCGTAC
>CAZMPE010000299.1:0-3786 GCA_964567955.1 uncultured Phycisphaeraceae bacterium
CGACATCCGCGTGCCCGCCGTCTGCCGCGATCCGGCTTGCGGCGGGGAACAGGTCGACTTCGAGGCGGAGCTCGCGGTCGTGCTCGGACGCGCGGCGTGCGATGTCCCGCTCGATCAGGCGCTCGGGTGCGTGCTGGGCTACTGCTGCGCCAACGACGTCTCGGCCCGCTGGTGGCAGAAGGAGGGCAGCGGCGGGCAGTTCTGCCGCGGCAAGAGTTTCGACACGTTCTGCCCGCTGGGCCCCGCGCTCGTGCCCGCCGCGGAAGTAGCGGACCCGCAGCGGCTGCGCGTGCGCTGCCGCGTGAACGGCCAGACGATGCAGGACGCGTCGACGGCGGACATGATCTTCGGCGTGGCGACACTGATCAGCGATCTGTCGCGCGGGACGACCCTTCTGCCGGGGACGGTCATCCTGACCGGCACGCCCGGAGGCGTGGGGATGGCACGCAAGCCGCCGGTCTGGCTGCGAGCGGACGACGTTGTGGAGGTCGAGATCGACGGCCTCGGCGTGCTGCGCAACCGCGTCGTCTTCGCCTGACGAGCGCTTACGACCCGCGCGAGACGAGGTACTTCTCGATCATGTCGCCGAGCTTCTGCTCGTTGGCCGGGTCGTACCCGACCTGCTTCGTCAGCACGTTGCCCTCGAAATCGAGCAGGATGAAGGTCGGGATGCCTTCCACCGCGTGCTCTTTCGCCAGAGCGTCGCCCTTCAGGACGAGGCCGTACGTGAACTTGTTCTCGTTCATGTAGGCCACGGGGTCGCCTCGCTCCCAGCAGTTGACGCCGAGAATCGTGACGGGCCGGCCCTGGAAGCGCTCGTGCAGCGCCTGCACGCCCGGCATGGCCTGCTTGCAGGGCGGGCACCAGGTGGCCCAGAAGTCGATGAGAACGACCCGTCCTTTGAAGTCGTCCAGGAAGTTCGGGCGGCTCGCGGCGTCGATCACGGTCATCGCGCCGGTCGTTGCGGTTCCGGCGGCCGCAACAGGTGTCGCGGTCGATGCGCCGGGCTCGTCCGTGCACCCGTGAAGAGGGGCGAGGACGAGCAGGCTCGCGACGAGCAGCGGCGTTCTGGTCATGGTGACTTCTCCTGCCCGGATCATACGCCGGCGATGCGGGTCACACGGCGGGCTGAGTGGGCGACGCAAGGTTGAGCCTGGGAACGACCCGCTCGGCCTCCGAGGCCAGCTCGAAGAACGTCTGAGGGTGGAAGCTGAAGATCCCGGCGACGACGTTCGACGGGAACGTCGCGCAGAGCTGGTTCATCTCACGCACGTTGCCGTTGAAGAAACGGCGGGCCGCCGCGATCCGATCCTCGGTGTTCGCCAGTTCGCGCTGCAGGTGGGCGAAGTGCGTGTCCGCCTTGAGCTCGGGGTAGGCCTCGGCGAGCGCGAACAGTCGCTTGACGCCCATCATGAGCGCGCTCTCATCGACGCCCTGAGAGGCCGCGGTCCCGTGATTGGCGGCGGCGATGTTGCGCAGTCGGACGACGGCCTCAAGCGTGTCACGCTCGTGCTTGGCGTAGCCCTTGACCGTCTCCACGAGGTTGGGGATCAGGTCGTAGCGCCGCTTGAGCTCGACATCGATATCGGCCCAGGACTCCTTGAGGTGCTGGCCGGTGCGGACGAACCGGTTGTACGTCGCGATCAGCCAGATCAGGAAGAGGAGAGCGGCGACGCCGACGGCAATCAGTGCGGGGAACATGCGGTCCATCACCTCCGTTCATAGGGGACGGGATGACCGGGTTTCAAGCTCCCGGGTCAGGTGGTCGGGCCATTGGTCGAAGAACGCCACGATCCAGGTCAATCGGGCATCGAACTCGTGGATCTCCCACCTGCGGGACCCGTCCGTGATGCAGCACTGACCGCCCTCGATGTCGACGGCGGGGGGGTCGGAGGCCAGCAGGAACTCCATCATCCGCGGGTGCAGGACGTCGTACGCGAATCGCTTGTCCGGGCTCTTGACGTGAAACTTGCGGCTGAACTCCGCCGATTCGAAGTCGATATCGTCGAACCCGAACGCGCCGGCGATCTTGTCGAACAGCCCCTCGCGCCGGATCAGCAGGTCCGGCACGCCGCGGAACGGGACATGAACGATCAGATAGCTGAACCGGTACGTCGTCGTCGTCGACGACTTGCCGCTGTGCTGGGTCACTTTGTACGTGAAGTCGCCGCACTTGGCCGGGTACGAACGGCCGTCGATCGTCATCGAGCCGGTCAGGGTGTTGTAGGCGGCGCGGCTGTGCCCGCGCCGGAAGACCTCGAACCGGGCGTACTCCTCGTCGTGCCCATGGTCCTTCTCCGGGTCAAAACGCCAGCCCAGCCTCTGCGCGAGCGCTCGCATCTCCTCGCGGCGTTTCTTCGCGGCCAGGTGCGAGAAATAGATCCCGACTCCCACGGCGATGACGACGAGGATGACGATCAGGACTTCCACGACGGCACAGCGTATCGCGCTACCATCGGCGGTGCGTCAGGAGCGCCGGGACGGTCGGACCATGTCCAAGAAACGCAAGGCGAGCAATGAACTGGTGATCGAGAACCGCAAGGCCCGGTTCGATTACGCCATCTCGGACACGCTTGAAGTGGGGATCGTCCTCGGGGGCTCGGAGGTCAAGAGCGTCCGGGCCGGCAACGTCTCGCTCGCGGAGGGATACGTCCGGGTGCAGCCGCAGCCCCCCGCCCTCTTCCTGCACAGCGCGAACATCGATGAGTACGGCCCCTCGGGCACACGACAACACAGGCCGCAGCGTGTCCGGCTGCTCCTGGCCCACAAGCGTGAGATTGCCAAGCTCGCTCGCCAGGTCGACCAGAAGGGAATGACGGTCGTGCCCCTGAAGCTCTATTTCAAGAACGGGTACGCCAAGCTGCTCATCGGACTGGGCAAGGGGCGCAGCACGCACGACAAGCGCCGCGCCATCGGTGAACGCGAAAACAAGCGCGACATCGATCGGGCCATGTCCAGGCGAATGTAGGAGCTCAGATACCCTTGCGGGCGCCGGCCAGCCGGACCTTCAGCTCGGCCCTGCGGCGGTCCGCCGCGATCCTGGCGGACTGGGCCTCGCGGTCCGGGGCATTGTCGGGGACCCGCCGCGCCTCGGCCTCCCGCAACTCGGCCTCGGCCTCCGCGGCGACAATCGACTCAACCGGGATCGCCCGGGAGGTCAGGATGGTGACCTTGTTGTCCACGACCTGAACGAAGCCATCCTCGATCACGAACGAGCGGGTTCCGCCGCCCGCGTGGGCCACGCCCGGAAAGTCGAGCCGAAGCTCGCCCATTCCCAGCTTGGCCACGAGCGGGGCCCGGTCCACCATGACACCGAAGTACCCATCCCAGGCGGGAATCGAGGCGTACGTCACGTCCTCGTCCAGAACCTTGGCGGCGGGCGTGATCAACTTGCAGTGGAAGGTCTTCGAGGCCATTCGGGGGCTCCGTCGTTGGCCCCGATCATAGGCCCGGGCGCCCCCCTCGCGGCGGCGCTCCGGGGGACCGGCCGATAGGCTTGCACCGTGACCAGGCGGGCCGTCCTCACCATCATCGGGCTTATCGCGCTCGTGGCGCTCGCGGTCTGGGTGCGCCTGATCGTGGGGGGGACGGGAGGGTGGCGCTGGCCGGAGACCACCGAGATTCTGGACCTGCGACTCCAGCGGGTGGTCGCGGGCATGATCGTGGGGGCAGCGTTGGCCGTCGGCGGCGTGCTGCTTCAATCGCTGCTCCGCAATCCGCTGGCGTCGCCCGATCTGCTCGGGCTGGCAAGCGGCGCAGGGCTCGCCGTCATGATCTCGATGTACG
>CAZMPE010000299.1:3796-4194 GCA_964567955.1 uncultured Phycisphaeraceae bacterium
GTCGGCACCACCGCCGCCGCGGCGCTCGTCGGATCGCTCGGCGCCCTCGCGCTCGTGTACGCGCTGAGCCAGCGTCGAGGATTTGTCGAGCCGGTGTCGCTGGTCCTGGTGGGCGTGATTGTCGGGATCATGTGCGGCGCGGCAACGATGTTCGTCGCTCAACTCATGCCGGACCGCGGCTTCGGCGTCGCCCGCTGGACCATCGGGGCCCTGGACGACAACGCGACCTGGGGGCGGCTGGCGGTCGTGGGAGGGATTGTCGGGGCCGTCATCCTCGCGGCGGTCGCGGTCGGCCGGTCGATGGATGTCGCCTCGCTCAGCGACGACGAGGCCCGCAGCGCGGGCGTGAACATCGGCCTGCTGAGGCTGGTGCTCTTCCTGGCGTCCGGCGTGCTGAC
>CAZMPE010000300.1:0-4191 GCA_964567955.1 uncultured Phycisphaeraceae bacterium
AGGCCTCGCGGACTTCGTCGGCGGTGAAGGCCTGGTAGGCGGCGGGGGCGTCGACGGCGTCCTGTATGGATGTGTCGCGGTAGGTGAGCGTGGCGAGGACGCCGGTCCAGAAGCCGGGCTCGCGCATGCGCTCGTCGAGGGTGTTGGCGAGCTGTCTGCGCACGACCTCCATCTCGTCGGCGGTCGGCCCCTCGGCGGCGAAGGCGGCGTACATCGAACCGACGGCGTCGATGAGCGGCGCGACCTTGTCGGGCGCGGTCGAGGAGAAGGCCATGACGGTGCCGAAGCCGGGGAACTCCTGGGCGGGGCTGGAGCTGACGCCGATCGAGTAGACGAGCTGGCGCTCCTCACGGAGCGTCTCGATCATGCGGGTCGAGAGGATCCGGGAGGCGAGGTTGAGCAGGCGCGTGTCGCGGACGTTGGAAGAGTCGGCGCCGAAGAAGCCGCAGAGGACCATCGCCTTGTCGGTCTGCGTGTCGACCTGAGCGCGGGCGTCGAGCGGACCGGCCGGGCGCTCCAGATGGCGCAGGTCGGCGAGCAGCCCGGGTCCGGTGCGGTCGCGCGGGGGCAGAGAGCCGATGTACGTGCGAACCAGATCCGCCGCACGCTCGCGGTCGATGTCGCCCACGACCGTCACCTCGATGGGGGCCGCGGTGATCTGGTCGCGGAGCCAGGCCTGCGCGGCGGCGGGCGTGATCGCGTCGATCTGCTCGGCGCTGAGGGGGCGGTGGCGGGCATCGCCCTTCGGATAGACGGTGTCGACGTAGAGGTCGAAGAAGACGAACTCCAGCTGGAGGGGGCGGAGGGCGAGGAGTTGCTTCTGCTGTTCGCGCCATTGGTCGAAGAGCGCCGGCTCGATGACCGGATCGGTGAGCATGAGATGGGCGAGCTTGAGCCCCTCTTCGAGGTCGGTCGGCGTGCCGGTGACCATGACGGCCATGGTGTCCATGCCGTGGCGGCCGACGGCGGAGGCGTTCTTGCCGGTCATGAGGTCGCGGATGTTCGTCGAGCTCAGACGGCTGGTGGCGGGACGCTGCCAGGCGAGGGCGGCGACTTCGGCCCGGCCGCGGGTTTCCGGTGATTCCTGGATCTCGCCGGCGGCGAGCGAGATGGTGACCGTCACCTGGTCCTTGCGGTAGTCCATGAAGCGGTGGTGCATCCGCACGCCATTGGAGAGCCATGCGGACCAGACGGCGCTCGGCTCGTGGAGACTCGACTCGACGATCTCTCCGGGCGTGGGCGCGCCGTCGAGGAGCGAGGCCGGGCGGTCGGCCTCGGCGCGCACGGCGGGGGCGCCCGCGAGGGCGGCGGAGCCGAGTTCGAGGAGCGTGGCTTCGTCGGGGACATCGGCGCTGGAGGGGATCTGCAGGACGAAGGTGACCGGGGGCCTGTCGCGCGTTCCCGCGTCGAAGAGGAGGCGGAAGGCGTCGGAGATCTGGGGCACGGTCAGCGTGGGCAGGAGCGAGCGGGTCAGTTCGAGTTCCTGCGCGGCGGACAGGACGGGCTCGCCGTCGGCGACGGACTGGTTGATGCCGGCGAGGATCGCGCGTGCGGGCGCGGTGGGCTCGGCGGCGACGGCGTGCTCGGCCGCGGCGAGGAGTGCCTTGCGTGCATCATCGAGCTCGCGGTCGGTGAACCCGTGCAGGACGGCGCGCCGGACCTCGGCGCCGAGGTCGTTGAGCATGGAGCGCCACCGGCTCGGTTCGCCGTTGACGCTCACATCGATGAGCCGGATGGCCCCGAAGAGATCGCCGGTGGACGCCCCGCCGCCTTGGAAGGCGACGGCGCCCGCGGAGACGAGGTTGCGGAGCCGGCGGTTGAAGATCCACGTCGCGACGGACTCGACGAGATCCTCGCGGCCGGCGGCGACGTCGAGCACGGCCGGGCGTGCCGCGGCGACGCGCATGAAGCCGATCTGCGCGGAGGCGAGCTCCGGATCGGAGGCGACGAGGGCGCGGGCGCTGGTGTACGGCTTGACGCGCGGATCGGCGTCGGCGGGGGCCGGCGCCTTCTCGCGGCCGTCGCTGAAGTAATCGGTGATCGGGCCGATCAGGTCGGCGGGGTCCGCATCGGCGACGGCGATGACGGTCATGTTGGCGGGGACGTAGCGGCTGCGGTAATAGTCGCGGAAGTCATCGGCGGTCATGCCGAGGATGGTCTTCTCGGTGCCGATCGGGAGTCGCTCGCCGATGAGGGAGCCGGGGGCCCAGCGTTCGAGAAGGTATTCGGAGACGCGCTGGCGGCCGCCGAGGGTGGCGCGCTTTTCCTCGAGGATGATCTGGCGCTCCTTCTCGATCTCATCGGGCAGGAGGTCGAGACGGAACGCGACATCGGAAAGGAAGAGCAGCGCCCTGCTGATCGTCTCCGGCTTCGCGTCGGGGAGCGCCAGCTGGTACACGGTCTGATCGAAGCTGGTGAAGGCGTTCTGGTGGACGCCGAACGTCAGGCCCATCGACTGAAAGAAGGGGATGACCGAACCGGGCGGGAAGTTCTCCGACCCGTTGAAGGCCATGTGCTCGAGGAAGTGCGCGACGCCGCGCTGACGGTCGGTTTCATTGAGCGACCCGCTGCTGACGTGGAGCCAGATGGAGGCTCGCGCGGGCGGGTTGTCGTGCCGGCGGATGATGTAGCGCAGGCCGTTGTCGAGTTCGCCCGTGATAAGGCGCGGGTCGCTCGGGAGCGGCTGCGCGATCGCCGAGGGGGCGAGGAGGAGCAGGAGCAGAGTGAGGATTCGCATCGGGAAGTGTAGTGGCGGTGCCGGCCGTCAGATCCCCGCGTCGATGAAGGAGCAGAGGCCGGTGCAATCCTTCTTCGGTTCGAACTCGCCCGCGAGCATGCCGTCGATGGCCTTGCCGATCTCGGCGCGGATCTTGTCGTAGCGGATCGCGCCGAGATCGATGCGGCCGTAGCGGCCGGAGGGCAGGTGCCAGTACTCGGCGACGCCGCGGGCGGGGGTCTCGCGGTCGTCGAGCGGAATCCCCTGGTGGTGCCGAAGGGCGAGGGCGTAGACGCCGAGCTGAAGGTCGTCGCCCTTTGGATCGAGGAAGCGGGCACGGGCTTCGCCGGTCTTGTAATCGATGATGCGGTGTCCGCCGGCGGGCCAGACATCGAGGCGATCGATCTTGGACCGGAAGGAGTGCTGGAGGCCGCCGTGCTCGTAGGGGAAGCGGATGTCGAACTCGAGTTCGGCGATCTCGTCACCGGGCCGGTGGAACTGTTCGAGCGCGGCGCGGAGGAGCGCGCCGAGCTGTTCGAGCTGGGCCTGGTCGGCCTCCTCGTGCTCACCGAGTGATGAGAAGTAGGCGCGCCGGCCGAGATCGATGATGGACTCCGGCGCCGGCGGGGGCGAGCCGTCGACCTCGGCCTCGCGGACGCGCTCGAAGTGGCGCTGGAGCGCGACGTGGACGACACCGCCGAGCGAGACCTCGGGCGTGCGCGCCTCGGGGAGGCCGACGACGTCGGAGAGGTACCAGCACCGCCTGCACTTGTGGTTGTACGCATTGACGGCGCTGTAGCTGAGAGAGAGCGGCGGCTTGATGGGCCGGACGATCGCGGAACCGCCCGGATCGGGTTCGGCGAGTCGCGCGGCAAGGGCGGCGGCGTACTCCGCGACGGGAAGCCCCGCGACCCAAGAGGGCGGCTCGGGGCTGGTCTCGAGGTGCGCCGCGACGGCCAGGCGCTGGGACGCATCACGGAGAAGGTCGGCGGAGCGGGCAAGATCGGCGGGTGCCGCGCCCGGCCGTTCGGCGAGTTCAAGAGCGCGGGCGGCGTCGAGCCGGGCCGCGCGCCGGGCGCGATCGAGGTGGTCACGTCGACCGATGCGGGTTTCGGGCTCGGCGTCGACTCCGAGCACGGAAAGGCCGGCGAGTCGGACGCCCGCGCTGGTCACGTGCGCGAAGATGTCGGAGGCGCTGCGGGTCGAGACCAGGTCGGCGTGGTCGTACGTCAGTTCCTGAAAGAAGTGAACGGACGCGGATCGCTTCTTCGACTTCTTGGCCATCATCACGAGGCGCCGCTCGGCGCGGGTGCAGGCGACATAGAACAGGCGGCGCTCCTCGTCGAGACGCCGGTCCTTCTCGCCGCGGGTATCGCCGGCGCGATCTTCCAGCCCATCGGGAAGGAGAACGCCCTCGAGGTTCTTGGTCTTGGGGAAGCCGTGCGGGGGCGAGACGCGGGGCAGGAAGACGGTGT
>CAZMPE010000301.1:0-1701 GCA_964567955.1 uncultured Phycisphaeraceae bacterium
GGCGAAGCTCATCGGCGACGAGGGGGATGGTCAAGAGGTCTGCCGCGCCGGGCGGGCGGATGGGGAGTGTGACGATCCCCAGGTCGAGTTCACCGGCGAGGACGGCGGCGGCGACGGGGGCTGAGCCGGCTTCACGGATGAAGAAGCGGAGGCCGGGGTGTCGCCGGCGGACGGCGGAGATGACCGGGGGTAATAAGTAGGTGATGGCGGTGGCCCCGCCGCCGACGCGGACCGAGCCGCGTTCGAGGCCGGCGAGTTCGCGGACGGCCTTGGTGCCGGCTTCGGCCGCCCGGACGGACTCCTCGGCGTACTCGAGGAAGAGGCGGCCGGCTTCGGTCAGTTCGACGCCCCGGCCGGTGCGGTGGAGGAGTTCGGCGCCGATTTCGGTTTCGAGCTTGCGGACGACGGCGGAGAGGGCGGGCTGGGTGACTCCGAGGGTTTCGGCGGCGCGGGTCATGTGCCGGGCGGCGGCGATGGCTTTGAAATACCGGAGCGGGGTCAGTTCCATCGGGGGACAGCGTACCGGTGGGCGTGTTCGGGTGTTCGGCGTCTGTGAAGCCGCGGGGTCCGATTCGAGCCGGAAACGGGCCGGATTCCTGACAGAATGCGGGGACGGGTGGTCTTTCGCCAAAGTGGGTGTAGGTTGAATATGCCGAACATGCCGCGCCGGCGGGCGGACGGATAGCCGGCGCGGGTGTCCCGCAGAGAGACCGAAGAGTCGGGTTGGTTTTGTGCGCGGTAGGTCTGCGCCCGGAAGGAGAAGGTATGAGTTTGTTCTTGAACAGCCGGGCCTGTGCCGCGGTGGTCGCGGGGACCGCTTTCGCGGGTCTTTGCGCGGCCGATCCGGTGAAGGTCGACTTTGACTCCGCTCCGGCCTCGACGGGGTCCTCGGGCCAGGTGTCGGCGCCGAACAACCCGATGGACGACGGCACGTTCCCGGCGATCTTTGCGTGGGAGCAGGCGTCGGCGGGCCTGAAGGTGCACGCGAACCCGACGGTGAACGGCTTCATCCACACGGGCGGGGACCAGTCGATCGGTCGTGGCCCGGTCTTCAAGAACATCGGCACGGCGATCGCGGGCTACGGCACGCACACGGTTCAGGCGACGTGGGACGAGTTCGTGGGCACGTCGAACAACACCGTCAAGGCGATCTGGAAGACCAGCAACGGCCAGCGGTTCGTTCCCGCGGGGGCGACGATCGGCGGGCTGCCGGTGCAGTTCCTCGAGTGGCGGTTCGGCGCGTCGGACCCGGTGAGCTTCGGCTTCTGGGTGTCGCACGTCAACCTGCAGCTGGCGACGATCGGCTCGAGCACGAACGGCGGATCGACGGTGAATACGTTCGATATCACCAGCAGCACGTCGAATCCCTGGAACGGGACCAGCTTCGGGATCACGCTCCCGATCTCGTTCTTCAACAACGCCAACTACATCGAGGCGAGCTTCACGTACGTTCCGGTGCCGGGGCCGGCGGGTGCGGCGGTGGTGGGTCTTGCGGGCCTGTTCGCGGCCCGTCGTCGGAGGATCTGAGTTCGGATATTCCGCGTCGTCGGGCTTCCTTGTTCCGGGCCGGTGGATAGACGGGTTCGGAAGGGGTCGTCGGGGCGGCGCGTTCTTCGGGCGGGCGAGAGCTCGTGGGTCAGGTGGATTTCAGTATTTCCGCCCGCCGGGGCTGCGGCTGTAATGGCTTGCAGCCCCTTTTTC
>CAZMPE010000301.1:1801-4181 GCA_964567955.1 uncultured Phycisphaeraceae bacterium
GGCTTCGTCGTGTATCCTTCCGCCGATGAACGCACGCCGATTGCGGTGGGTCTGCGCGGTGCTCCTGGCGGGCGCGCCGCCGTGGGCGCTGGGCCAGAGCGCCGAGTTCCAGCTTGGGCCGGACGGCCGGTGGGTGGAGCAGCCGGGCCCCGCGCCGGGCAGCGACGAGGCGGCCCTGGCCGAGGCGCGTCGCCTGCTGGCGGAGGACAAGCCGGAGCGGGCCAAAGAGAAACTGGACGCGTGGATCGAGGAGCGCGGGCGTTCGGACAGCCCGTGGGTGGCGCAGGCGCACCTGCTGCGGGGCGACGCGCTGGCGGCGATGGACGACACGTGGGAGTCGTTGTTCGACTATGAGGCGGTGATCCTCCAGTTCCCCGGGTCGCAGGAGTTTGCCAAGGCGGTCGAGCGGGAGCTGGACATCGGGCTGATGTACATCAACGGGGCGACGCGGCTGCAGTGGGGGTTCTGGTGGGTGAGCGCCTACCGCGAGGGCGTGGAGCTGCTGATCCGCGTGCAGGAGAGGCTGCCGGGGAGCGCGCTGGCGGAGCGGGCGGCGATCGAGCTGGCGGACTATTACTACCGCGAGCGCGAGCTGGAGCTGGCGGGCGAGGCGTACGAGGTCTTTCTGAAGAACTTCCCCCGCAGCGAGCACCGCAGCAAGGCGATGCTCCGTCGGGTCATCGTGAACATCGCCCGGTTCAACGGCCCCCGGTACGACGCCTCGGGGCTGCAGGAGGCCAAGGGGCTGATCGCCGAGTTCAACGCGATCTATCCGGCGGAGGCGCAGCGCGCGGGGCTCGACCAGGAGCTGGTCGACCGCCTGAACGAGTCGATGGCGGCGAAGATGCTGGACCGGGCGCGCTACTACGAACGCCGCGGCGACCCGGTCTCGGCGCGGTTCACGATGCGCCGGCTGATCGAGCGCCACCCGACGACGGGCTCGGCGGCGGAGGCGATCGCGATCATGAACGAGCGCGGCTGGGAGGCCGGGGCGTCGGAGGCCAAGCCGTGAAGCGCCCCGTCGTCGTGCTGGCGTGCGTGGTGCTGTCCGGGTGCGCCTCGGACCCGAACGAGGGGTACTCGTTCCGGTCGACGTACGCGGAGGGCGTGAAGACGGTGGCGGTGCCGATCTTCGAGAACCCGACGTACTCCAAGGGCGCGGAGACGGAGCTGGCCGACGCGATCATCAAGGAGATCCAGCGGACGACGCCGTGGCGCGTGGTGGGCGCGGCGGAAGCGGACACGACGCTGTCCGGGACGATCACGAGCGTGGAGCTGCAGCACCTCTCGATGGGGCGGAGGACCGGCCTCGTGCAGGAGATGGCGGTGCAGATGCGCGTCGACTTCGATTGGACGGACAACCGGACGGGCAAGCCGCTGGTGCGTCGACGCGGATTCCAGACGGTTCAGACGTTTGTTCCGGCCTTCGGGACGGGGGAACGCCTGGAACTCGGACGCACGGCCGCCGTACAAGAGATGGCACGCGACGTCGTCGCGGAGCTGCGGTCGAACTGGTGAGGGTGCCGGCCTACGGTTTTCCGGGCCCCGGGCCGACCGGACTGAATCCGAACCGGTCTCCTGCCGAAGTAGTGGTGCGCCGGACTCACCTTGATGATGAGGAATGCTGAACAAGATGGCGTGACGATGCGCGCGTTCGATCCGGACGCGGCGCACCCCGTGGCCAACGAGGGCGGGCGCGACGAGCGTACGCCCCCGGGGGGCAACGGGCGCCGCCCGGCGGGCCAGGCGATGCCGCCGAGCCGCGGCCTGTTCGGCATCGTGAGCATCGTGCTGCTGGGCGTGCTGCTGGTGATGGTGCTGAACACGAACCGGGGCGGGGCCGAGGTCTCGGTCAAAGAGTTCGAGGAACTCTGGAAGAGCCGGCAGATCGACGTGGCGAGCGTGGTGGTGCGCGACAACCGCGTGGAGGCCAAGCAGCTCGCGGGGGTCGAGGGCCCGGCGCGGACGGTGGTGATCAGCCTGAACCCGGCGACGAGCGAGGTGGTGATCAAGGAGATCGGGCGGATCACGGAGGGTCAGTTCCGCGGGCGGCCGACGCCGGCGTGGGTGCCCTTCCTGTGGTTCATGGCGCCGATCGCGATCATCATCTTCGTGTTCTGGATCATTTCGCGCGGGCTGCGCAACGCGGGGGCCGGCGGCGGCATGCTGGGCAGCTTCGGCAAGTCGCGCCACCGGATGATGAGCAAGGAGATGACGGGGATCACGTTCGCCGATGTGGCGGGCGTCGACGAGGCCAAGGACGAGGTCTCCGAGATCATCGAGTTCCTCAAGAACCCCAAGAAGTTCACGAAGCTGGGCGGGCGGATCCCGCGCGGCGTGCTGCTCGTCGGCGAGCCGGGCTGCGGCAAGACGCTGCTGG
>CAZMPE010000302.1:0-4132 GCA_964567955.1 uncultured Phycisphaeraceae bacterium
GGTCCGGCTCGTCGTCCAGTGGTCCGCCGGCTCGTCCCATGCCCAATCCTAGAGCCCGACCTATCCTTCTCGCCCCCACCACCGGGGACCGCAATGCGGGTCCCCACGCATCGTTCAGCGGTTGGCCCGCCGCGAACGAGCCGGAGCGAGAACCCGCATGATCCGCCCCACCATCCTTGCCCTGTGTCTCGCCGCGCCCGCCGCCGCCCAGACCACCCAACTCACCCCCCCCAACGCCGAGATCAACGGCCGTTTCGGCAACGCCGTCGCCGGCGTCCCGGACGTCAACGGCGACACCCGGGGCGACGCGCTCGTCGGCGCGCCCTTCGAGGACATCACCGGCGGCTTCGTCAACGCGGGCCGGGCTTACCTCTACACCGGCATCACCGGCGCCCTGCTCCGCACGTTCGTCTCCCCGAGCAAAGAGGTCCACGGCGAGTTCGGCGCCGCCGTCGCGGGATTCGGCGATATCACCGGCGACGGGCGCGGCGACGTGATCATCGGCGCGCCCAAAGAGGACCCCGGCGCCGCGCCGGACTCCGCCGGACGCGCCTACGTCTTCAACGGCGCCACCGGCGCCCTCGTCCGAGTCATGAAGTCGCCGAACGAGCAGATCGGCGGCCGCTTCGGCTCCGCCGTCGCCTTTGTCCCCGATGTCAACGGGGACGGCAAGCCCGACCTCCTCGTCGCGGCCGTCGGCGAAACCGTCGGCGGCAAGGCCGGCGCCGGCCGCGTCTACCTTTACTCCGGAGGCACAGGAGTGTGGCTCCGCACGTTCAGCTCGCCGAACGGCGAAGTCGGAGGCGGGTTCGGCGCGTCGATCTCGGGCATCCCCGACATCAACGGCGACGCCCGCGGCGACATCATCATCGGCGCGCCCAACGAGGACCCCGGCGCCACGCCCGACAACGCGGGCCGCGTCTATATCTACAACGGCGCGACCGGCGCCCTCATCCGCGTCTACGGCTCGCCCAACCCCGAGATCGACGGCGGCTTCGGAACAAGCGTCACCGGCATCCCCGACCTCAACGGCGACGGCCGCGGCGACTACGCCGTCGGCGCACCCGGCGAAAGCCCGGGAACGAGCCCCGCCAGGTGCGGCCGCGTCTACGTCTACAACGGCGCCACGGGCGTTTACCTCTACACGCTCGCCGGCTCGCCCCAGCAGACCGACGCCAGGTTCGGCAACAGCATCGCCGGCGTCGATGATCTCACCGGCGACGCCCGGGGGGACCTCATCGTCGCCGCCGCGGCCGAGAACCCGCCCGCCGGGTTCGCCGACGCCGGACGCGTCTTCGTCTACAACGGCAGCACCAAGGCCCTCTACAACACGCTCCTGTCACCCAATACCGAGGTCGGCGGCATGTACGGCTTCGCCGTCGCCGCCGTTCCCGATGTGAACTTCAACAGCCGCGGCGATGTCCTGGTCGGCGCGCCGATGGAAGACCCCGGAACCGCCCCGAGCAACTCGGGACGCGCGTACATCATCCGCCATTGACCGCACGCCGCGGTCTTCGAACGCCGATCAAGATGTCCTTGGGGATTCAGGCCCCGTGCTGTAGATTGGCCACGCACCCCCGAGAACCACGACATGCGTTACCCGTTCGCCGCACTCGCCGTCGCCCCGATTCTCGCCCTCCCCGCCCTCGCCCAGGTCCAGGGCGTCGGGTCCCCCTACCAGTCGGCCGGCGGGCAGTTCGGGTCGTTTGTCGCGGCGGTCCCCGACTTCAACGGCGACGGCCGGGGTGATTTCGTCGTCACGGCCTATAACGAGGCGCCGCCCGGCCACCGCGGCAAGGGCGTCTACCTCGTCTCCGGCGCGACGGGCAAGTACGTCCGCACGCTCATCAACCCCGATCCCAACTACAGCAACAGCTTCGGCGAGGTCGTCGCCGGAATCCCCGACGTCAACGGCGACGGTCGCGGCGACATCATCGTCGGCGCGCCCTACACCAGCTTCGGGCCCCTGCTCGGCCAGGGACGCGCGTACATCTACTCCGGCGCGAACGGCGCCCTGCTCCGCACCCTCAACACCCCCAGCCCCGTCGTCTCCGGAAACTTCGGCATCTCCGTCTCGGGCATCCCCGATATCAACGGCGACGGCCGCGGCGACGTGGTCGTCGGCGCCTGGGCCGAGACCGCGGGCGGCAAGTCCAAGGCCGGACGCGCCCACGTCTTCTCCGGCGCCACCGGCGCGCTCATCCGCACCCTCTACAGCCCCGACGCGCAGGTCCATGGCTTCTTCGGCAGCATGGTCGCCGGCCTTCCGGACGTGAACGGCGACGGTCGCGGCGACATCGCCGTCGCCGCCAAGGAGGCGAACAACCCGGGCATGAGCGGCTGGAACGGCCGCATCTACATCTACTCCGGATCCACCGGCGTCCGGCTGCGCACGCTCGTGCCGCGCAACGTCAGCGAAAACCTCATCGAGAGCTTCGGGCGCACGGGGCCGCAGGCCTGGCTCTCGGGCGTCCCGGATGTCAACGGCGACGGTCGCGGCGACATCCTCGTGGGCGGCTCATGCCAGTGCTACCCGTACGGCATCATCGGGCGCGCCTGGCTCTTCTCCGGCTACAACGGCGCGCTCCTGCGCGCCTACGAGTCCCCGCTCCACGGCCAGAGCTACGGCACGTCCGTCTCCGGCTCGCCCGACATCAACGGCGACGGTCGCGGCGACGTCATCATCGGCGCCCCGAACGAAACCGTCGGCTCGGTCTCGGGCGCCGGCCGGGTCTTCGTCTTCTCCGGGGCCACGGGCGCCCCCATCAAGGTCATCTGGTCGCCCACCCCCGAGACATTCGCCAGTTTCGGCAGCGTCGTCGCGGGCGTCGCCGATCTCAATGGCAACGGGCGCGCCGACGTCGTCGTGGGCGCCCCGGGCCAGAGCCCCGGCTCGAGCCCCGAGAACTGCGGGCGCGCGTACATCTTCAAGTACTGATGCGCTACAGCACCAGGTGCGCCGGCGGCGGGACCTCGTCGGAAATCTTCTGCCGCCGGATCTCCCGGTCCGGCTCGTCGCACGAGAGCAGCCACGGCTCCTCGTTGATCCGCGCGTGCAGGTGCACCGGCCGCCCCCAGATCATCCGCAGGTTCTGCAGCACCGGCACCGCCCGCGCCGCGTCGACCTCCAGCCCCGTCCACTGGTGCGCCAGGTACAGCTCGCCCCGGTTGAGGTAGTTCGCGTCCGCCACCGCCAGGAACGGGTCGCCCCGGTTGGTCAGGTGGTGCAGCAGCGCCTGCTTCACGCGGTCGAAGTCGCGCGACACGATCTTCATCTCCCCCGTGTGCGGGTCGCGCTTGCACTGGTACATCTTCATCCGCTCGACGAACTCCGGCGTCAGGAACTCGTCGATGAAGCTCACGTCGTTGTAGATCCTCCGCACCTCGAAGATCTTCTCCCGCCCCTTCATGCTCTTGTCGTCGAACCGGTCCTTGGCCCCGACGCCCTCGAGCCGCTCCCACTCCGCGCCGTGCTGCCCCGTGTCCCACCGGCGCTCGATGTCCTTGAACAGCTCGACGCCGATCTTGTACGGGTTGAAGCCCCCCGGCTCCATGTGCACCACGCCCGAGTGCTGGTCCGCGTAGTGCACGATCTCGCTCGCCTCGAGGAAGTGACGCGTCATCAGCTTGCTGTGCCAGTACGTCGCCCACCCCTCGTTCATCACCTTCGTCATCGCCTGCGGCGCGAAGTAGTACGCCTCGTCACGCACGATCGACAGGATGTCCTGCTGCCAGTCCTCGAGCGGCGCGTGCCGCAGCAGGAAGAGCAGCACGTCCCGCACCGGCTCGGCCGGCGTCTTGCCCTTGTCCGCCTTCTTCTTCGCCTCGAACTCCGTCCGCTGCCGGTCCAGCTCCTCGCGCGGATTGATGAACGGGTCCATGTAGCTCTTGGCCGGCAGCAGGTCCGGCGTGAAACCCCGAGGTTCGGGCTCGGTCGGCCGCCGGCGCGACGGCTCGCGCGACACGAACATCGAGTGCGGATCGATCAGGTGCTCGATCGTCAGGCACGCGTCGATGAACCGCTCCACCACCTCGGCCCCGTGCGCCTCCGCGTGACGGCGGATCCGCGTCGCGTGGTTCGCCATCTCGTCCATCATCTTGCGGTTGGTGCGGCCGAACCAGTAGTTGCACT
>CAZMPE010000303.1:0-1365 GCA_964567955.1 uncultured Phycisphaeraceae bacterium
CCCGACGGGGCGACCGTCCAAGAGGGGGCACCTCGCGAGCCGGAGGCGAGGCCGATTCGTGGCGGCCCGGCTGGGGCGGGCGCACCGGGCCAGGAGAGCACGCAGCTCGAGCTCCTGATGGATGCGCCGGCGGCTGCCGGGGGCGGCGGAGATCGCCAGGAGAAGCAGCTCTTCGCCGGAGCGATCGGAGAGCGTGCGGTTCGGGGCCTTGGCGTACATGGTGGAACTCCTGTCGAAACGTGCGGTCAGCGGGTCGAGGCTCGCCGCGTTCCGGCGATCGCCTTGGTGACGGTGGTGGCGGCGCCGGCGGCGCGCCGTGGTGTGACATTCAGAGCGAGGACGGTGCGCTCGACGACGTCGGCGTCGGCGGAGGCGGGCAGGAACAGGCCGGCGCCCGCGGCGCGGGCCCGGATCTCGGCCTCTTCGGTCGTCGCGGTGCTCACCGCCACGACCACGGAGCACCGCCGGGAGGCACGGAGCGTGCCGATCAGGTGCAGGGCGGGGTCGGCGGCGGCGGGAACATGGATGATGACGACGCTGGAATGGTGGCGATCGAGCGCCTGCTCCAGCTGCGCGCGGTTCAGCGGCGCATCAAGAATGGGCCAGCTGTTACGGACCGCGGCACGAGCCAGACCGGGCGGCGCCTCGGCGCCAGTCAGGATGACGAACACGGTCTGAGTCGGACGGGTCGGCATGAACGGCTCCTTTCCTTCGCACCATGCCATTGCGAAGGCCGTGCCAATCGCGCCCGATCCGCGCGCGCACCCGCCGAATCGGCGTCCGGACCGTCCGAAGCGGGTTGTGGCGGCGCGGCGTGCCCGAGGCGCTCCGTCGGGCGCCTCGGCCACGCGGTACCACTCCGGTACCGCGCGCTCCGCCGTCGTTGCGTTTGACTCGAGAAAACAAGGGCGCCGCGAGCGCCGGTACCGCTTTGGTACGCGGTACCATTCCGGCACCGTGCCGGTCAGGCGCGCGTCAGCGCCCCGAGCCCGTACATCTTGATCTTGCGGTAGAGCCGCCGCCGGTCGATCTCGAGGATCGCCGCCGCCCGGGCCTGGTTGCCGCCGGTCGCGCGCAGCGCACGCTCGATCAGCCGACGCTCGGCGACGGCCAGGGATACCAGTTCATCCTCGGCCCCGGACGCCGGGCGGGGCAGGATGTGCTCCGGGAGCGCCCCGACCGGCAGGACGGGGTCGCGCGAGATCACGAACGCGTGCTCGATGGCGTTGGCCAGTTCGCGCACGTTCCCCGGCCACGTGTACTCCCGGATCGCCGCCGTCGCCTCCGGCGAGAACGTGCGCCGCGGCCGCGCGTGATCCTCGCAGAGCCGCGCGAGGAAGTGCTCCGCCAGCCGTACCGCATCGT
>CAZMPE010000303.1:1375-4124 GCA_964567955.1 uncultured Phycisphaeraceae bacterium
CGGTCACGGGGAAGAAGGTGCGCCCACTCCACTACCGCGAGGGACCGGTCACCTTCGAGTACACGGCCGAGCGCCAGCCGCGGCTCGTCGGCCTGCCGACGCCGTTCGAGGAGAAGAACGAGCCCTTCCGCCAGCCGTACCGCATCGTCCCCGCGCTCGCGCAGCGGCGGGAGCACCAGCCGCAGAACATCCAGGCGGTAGTACAGGTCCTCGCGGAACGTCCCGGCCCGGACCATCGCCTTCAGGTCGCGGTGCGTCGCCGCCAGGAGCCGAATATCAACCGGGATCGGGTCGATCCCGCCGAACGGCACCACCGCCCGCTCCTGCAGGCAACGCAGCAGGCGGGCCTGGATCGGCAGATCCAGCTCGCCGATTTCATCGAGAAACAGCGTCCCCCCGTGCGCCGCACGGAAGAAACCGATCGTCGCGTGCTCGGCCCCTGTGAACGCGCCCTTCACATGCCCGAAAAGCTGCGATTCAAGGAGCGTGTCGCGGATGCTCGTGCAGTCCACGGCGATGAACGGGCCCGAGGCCCGGGACCCGGCGGCGTGGATGTCGCGCGCCACCATCTCCTTGCCGGTGCCGGATTCGCCGTTGATGAGAACGGTGCAGGTGTGGTCGGCGGCGACGCGGCACAGCTCGCGCAGCCGCTGCATCGCGGGGCTGTCGCCGATCATCGGGGCCGCGTGCGGCGGGCACCCGGCATCAGTCGGTCTGGCGCGTGTAGCACCGATGTGTCCGAACGTCCTCTCCGGCAACCCGGCGGCCAGCCGATGAGCCCGCGGCCCGAGCCGGATCATCCGGCCGCTGGGCGCACGCGATCAACGGAACTACACCTCTGTGTGGCCGACGGTCTCCTCCGATGAACCCGCGACTCTCCCCGCGCGCTGTCTTGTCTCTCGTGCGGACCGGTCTTGCCATGGCCTTTCACGGCCCGTGGCGCAAGCGGTGTTCGACCCCGGTGCCATCCTTGCCAAGCTCACATCAACGAGGCACCCGTCGAACTCGGATCAGAGTACCTCAGCTTGTCCGGATTTGCAACCGCGAATGACCCATGCATTCACCCGCTTTTGGGGGGGCGAGCGGCCGGCGAGCGAGTACGGTTGGCGGACGGGGCACCGATCCCGAACGCGGGTCATTCAGCCGGAGCACAACATCGTGGGCGGTCCGTCAATACCCCAGACTCCGGACGATCCTCTCGACCTGGCCGACGTACGCCCCCCCAAACAGCCGCGCGTGCACCAGCAACGGATACAGGTTGTACACCTGCCGGCGCGTCTCGCGGTAGCCCGTCTCGATGCCGTGCACCGTCCTGTAACGCTCAAAGAACCGCGACCCAAACGTCGAGAACAGCTCGATGAACGCTAGTTCCACCTCCGCGTGCGCGTAGTACACCGCCGGATCCAGGAACGCCGTGATCCGGCCGCCGTCGCACAGCACGTTCCCGCCCCACACGTCCCCGTGAACGAGCGAGCACGGCGGCCGATCCGGGATCAACTCACCCAGCCGCTCCGCGAGCGACTCCAGCCGGCGCGCCAGCCCGGCCGTGATCGCCCCCTCACGCTCCGCCGCGCTCGTCATGTGCAGCAGCCGATGCTCGCGGAAGAACTCGACCCACGACGTGCTCCACGCATTCGGCTGCTTGAGCGGCCCGATCAATCCGTCGAACTCGAGGCCGTACCGCCCGTCCGGCGAGGCGATCCCGTGCAGCGCCGCCAGCAGTTCCGCCGCGTGCTCCTCGGCGGCCCCCCCCACCCCCGGACCGCCCGGCATGTCCTCGAGGATCAGCAGCCCCGGACTCTCCGCCAGGACCCGCGGCACCGGCAGGGCCGACCGCTCCGCCAGGAACCTGAGCATCCGCCCCTCGATGTCCAGCCCCGAACGCGCGGTCTTGGCCACGACGGTCGAGCCGTCCGGCAGCCACACGCGCTCGACGATCCCCGCCGCGCCGCCGCCGATCCGCGCCGATCGCGCCGGCCTCGCACCGATCGCGCGTTCGATCGCACCCTGGTCCATCGCTCACCCCAGCAGCCGCATCGCCGCGAACAGGATCAGCACCGTGATCAGCATCCGCACGACCGTCACGTGGATCAGGTGCAGCCATCGCGCCCCCGCCAGCGACCCGATGACGGCCGTCGGCGCCATCAGGACCGCGTACAGCAGCGCCGATGTCATCGGTTCGCCGTGGCCCGGCAGCGTCACGATCTTGAGCGTTGAGCCGATCGCCGCGCCCACGGACAGCATGGCCGAACTCGTCGCGATCGCGTTCTTCAGCTTCATGTTGCAGACCAGCTGCAGCATCGGCACGATCATGAAGCCGCCGCCCAGCCCGAGCACGCCCCCGATGCCGCCGGGCACCGCGCCGCACAGCACCAGCCGGCCCGCCGTGGCACGCTCGATCCGCCCTTCGCCCGTGAACTTGCGCCGTCGCGGCCGGATGATCAGCCGCAGGTTCCACACGCAGTACGCAATGAGAAAGAAGGCGAGCACCAGCTTGAGCGCCTCGCCACGCATCAGGTTCGAGAGCAGCACGCCCGCGATCACCGCCAGCGCGTTCGCCGGCAGGAGCGTGCGCAGCAGCGGCGTCCGCACCGCTCCCATCTTGTGGTGGGCCATCGCCGCGGGAAGCGAGACCACGAAGTTGACCGTCATCGCCGCCGCCATGTAGACGTGATAGATCTCGGGCCGATCGACCGGCTCTCCGTACATCAGCGGCCCGAAGACGATGTGCAGCGCCGGCAGGATGATG
>CAZMPE010000304.1:0-4103 GCA_964567955.1 uncultured Phycisphaeraceae bacterium
CTGGATCGCCTCGGCCATGACGTGCGCGGCGGAGTGGCGCATCAGGAAGAGGGCGTCGGCGTCGGGGCGCTTGTCGCGGGTCTGCGGCGTGACGATGGCGATGGCGCAGTCTTCCTTGATCACGTGGGAGAGGTCGCGCAGTTCGCCGTTGATCTTGCAACCGAGTGCGTCCTTGGCGAGGCGCGGGCCGATGGAGGCGGCGACCTCGAGCCCGGTGACGGGCTTGTCGAAGGACTTGGTCTTGCCGTCGGGGAGTGTGATGGTGGGCATTGGAAACCTCAAAGCAGCAAAGCGGCGCAGCAGCAAATGAAGGAGTGAGGGGACGTGGGACAGGTGCCGGAGGGTGTCATCGTACGGAGGGGCGCTTGGGAACGAAAAAGCCCGGCTCGGGCCGGGCTTCGATGGAATCAGTACGGATGCCAGCCGTCACCCGCGGGGTCTGGTGCGATTAGTCGTCGTCGTCGTTCGCCGGGGCATCATGCGGCCAGTATAGGCGGGAGTGATCACTCGCCGCGTTTGTAGATGCGCCCGCCCTTCATGACGAAGTCGACGATCTCGAGGGCGCGAACATCCTTAAGAGGATCGGCGCGGACGGCCACGAGGTCCGCGGCCTTTCCGGGCTCGAGGGTGCCGATCTCGGACGAGAGGCCGAGAAGATCGGCGGCGGAGACGGTGGCGGCGGTGATCGCCTGCATGGGCGTCATGCCGCCCTCGACCATGAGGGCGAACTCCTGGGCGTTCTCGCCGTGCGGCGAGACGCCGGTGTCGGTCCCGAAGGCGATCTTGACGCCGCCGGTGTGCGCCTTGCGGAAGGCGCCGAGCATGCGGGGGCCGACCTCGGCGGCCTTTCTGGCCACGAAGGCGTGGTAGTAGCCGGGCTCCGAGGCGTGCCGGGTGACGGTGGCGCCGGCGAGGAGGGTGGGGACGAGCCAGGCGTCGTGCTGCCTGAAGAGGCGGACGGATTCGTCGTCGAGGTACGTGCCGTGCTCGATCGAATCGACGCCGGCACGCAGGGCCGCGTTGATGCCGTCGACGCCATGGGCGTGGGCGCAGACCTTGCGGCCCATCAGGCGGGCGGTGGTGATGATCGAGGCGAGTTCATCGTCGGTGAAGTGCTGGCCGAGGCTGGCGTTGCTCACGGAGAGCACGCCGCCGGTGGCGGTGATCTTGATGACGTCGGCGCCAATCTTGATCTGGTGACGCACCGCGCGCGCGGCGGCGTCGGGGCCGTCGGCGACGCCTTCGTCCGGGCCGGGGGCCGGGAAGACGCCATCGACGTAGCCGTTGGTGGGGTCGGCGTGCCCGCCGGTGACGGCGATGGACTTGCGCGAGGCGAGGATGCGGGGGCCGGCGAGGCGACCATCGTTGATCGCGTCGCGGACGGCGAGGACGCTGTCCCCCGAACTGCCGACATCGCGGACCGTGGTGAAGCCGGCGAGCAGCGTCGTTCGGGCGAAGACGACGGCGCTGACGGCGTGATCGGCCTCGGACTGCGTGACGCCCTTGAGAAGCCGGTCGGGTGAGCCGTCGCTGGAGAGGTGAACGTGGCAGTCAATCAAGCCGGGGAGGACGAAGGAATCGCGCAGGTCGATCTCGGTGACGTTCGACCCGGCGGGGAGGCCGGGGCCGGTGAGACCCGCGACGACGGAGTCGACGCGGCCGTTCTTCACCACGAGCGTGGCGTTGGTGCGGGGCGGCCTGCCGGGCACGTCGAGAAGCGTGCCGCAGCGGACGAGCGTGTAGTCGTCCGCGGCGAGCGCGGCGGGGGCGAGGAGGAGAAGGGCGGCGGCGAGTCGCGTGGTGATCATGCCCGCAGTCTAACGGGCCGGGTGTCGCTTATGCTCGGGGGATGGGCGTGCGGATTGCCATGTGGTCCGGGCCGCGGAACATCTCGACGGCGCTGATGCGCTCGTGGGGGTCGCGGGCCGACACGGCGGTGTGCGACGAGCCGCTGTACGCGTACTACCTGAAGACAACGGGCGTGGAGCACCCGGGGCGGGACGAGGTGATCGCGCACCATGAGACCGACTGGCGGAAGGTCGTCGATTGGATCACGGGACCGATCCCCGGGGGGAGGGCGGTCTGGTACCAGAAGCACATGGCGCACCACCTGTTGGCCGACGTGGACCGGGGTTGGCTGTCGTCGATGGTGAACTGCTTCCTGATCCGCGAGCCGCGGGAGATGCTCGTCTCGCTGTCGAAGGTCACGGCGCGGATCCGCATCGCGGACACCGGGCTGCCGCAGCAGTTGGCGCCGTTAGAGTCGAGCGGGGCGTCGCCGGGGCGGACGTAGGCGGCGGTCAAGGCGCGCGACGTGCTGGTGGACCCGGGGCGGGCGCTGCGCACGTTGTGCGCGAGCGTCGGCGTGTCGTTCGACGATGCGATGCTGCGGTGGGAGCGGGGCCCGCGCGCGACGGACGGCGTGTGGTCGAAGCATTGGTACGCGGGCGTGGAGAACTCGACGGGGTTCGAGGCGTACCGGCGGAGGGACGAAGCGCCGGCGCGCGAACTCGCGCCCGTGCTCGAGGAAGCCGAGTCGTTGTACGCCCGATTGCACGCGGTGCGCCTCGCGTGATGTGCGTGTGTGCGTCCGATAGGAGAACCATTTACGTGCCCATTGCGCGTGCGCGACGCGCGTGCGGTGGTCATCGCGGCGCGGGTTGCATAGAATGGTCGTGACGGCTCGGCGCGCACCGGCGCGACGGCCGCTGACGACAGGGAGGGGCGGTGGCGCGCCGGACCGCGTGCGCACCGGCGCATTCTGAAGCTTCACGCCGGATTCGACGGCGTGCATGCGGCGCATCTGTTCGACGGCTCGACGAGGAGATTCCGCATGACCCGATCCACTCGGCCGGTGGCGACATTGGCGAGGACCGTTCGGGCCGACGCGCCGGGGACGCGCGATCCGGCCGGACGCAGCCGCGTCGTGATCGAGAACGTCCGCCCGTGCGTGGACGGCGGCCGCTACCCCGCGAAGCGCGTGGTGGGCGAGGACGTCGTCGTGGAGGCGGACGTCTTTACGGACGGCCACGATCGGATCGGCGCGGTGCTGCTGCACCGGCGCGAGGGCGGCGAATGGCAGGAGACAAGGCTCAAGCCGCTGGTGAACGACCGGTGGGCGGCGGTGTTCACGGTGCGGGCGATGGGGACCCATGAGTTCATGGTCCGGGCGTGGGTGAACCCTTTCGAGACGTGGCGGCACGACCTGACGAAGCGGATCGGGGCGGGGCAGGACATCGCGACGGACCTGATCATCGGGGCCGAGTTGATCGAGGCGGCGGCGGGGCGGTGCGACGGCGCCGACGCCCGGACGCTCTCGGAAGTCGCCAAGACGCTCCGCGCGCCCGGGATGAAGCAGGCCGAGCGCGGCGCGGCGGCGCTGCTCGAATCCACCGGCGCGCTGATGGACCGGCACGCGGAGCGGCGGTTCCTCGTGGAGTCGACGCCGCTTCGGGTGTGGGTGGACCGCGTGCGGGCGCGGTACAGCACGTGGTACGAGCTGTTCCCCCGCTCGGCGTCGCCGGACCCCGGGCGGCACGGGACATTCAAGGATGTGGAGGCGCGGCTGCCCGAGATCGCGGGGATGGGCTTCGACGTGCTCTACCTGCCGCCGATCCATCCGATCGGGAAGGCGTTCCGGAAGGGCAAGAATAACTCGACCAAGGCCGCGCCGGACGACGTGGGCAGCCCCTGGGCGATCGGCGGGGCCGAGGGCGGGCACAAGTCCGTGCATCCGGAGCTGGGGACGCTGGAGGATTTCGACCGGTTGGTCCGCGCGGCGGACGCGCACGGGCTCGAGATCGCTCTGGATATCGCGTACCAGTGCTCGCCGGACCATCCGTACGTCAAGGAGCACCCCGAGTGGTTCCGGGCCCGCCCGGACGGGACGATCCAGTACGCGGAGAACCCGCCGAAGAAGTACCAGGACATCTACCCCTTCGATTTCGAGACGGAGGCGTGGGAGTCGATGTGGGATGAGCTGCGGAGCATCGTCGAGTTCTGGCTCGGGCACGGGGTGAAGATCTTCCGGGTGGACAACCCGCACACCAAGGCGTTCCCGTTCTGGGATTGGATGATCAACGGCGTCCGGAAGGAGCACCCGG
>CAZMPE010000305.1:0-4085 GCA_964567955.1 uncultured Phycisphaeraceae bacterium
CTCACCGAGTCCGGTATCGTCGGGCGGGACTTCGGGGCCCCGGAAGTCGGGCCCTAGGAGGTGCACCGTGCGGCGCGGGTTTGCACTTGTGGAGTTGGCGGCTGCCATCGTCGTGCTCGCGGCCGCGGCGTCGCTGCTGGTGATCGGGTTCGGGAACAACCGTCGGCTGGCGCGGCTGGGGTCGGATGAGTCGAACCTGCGGCAGATCGGCGCGATGACCGGCGCGTACGGCGCGGACAGCGCGGACCTGTTCTGGTCGTTCAGCTGGAAGAAGGGCGGCGTCTACAGCGCGCAGTACCCCGACCTGAACAACGCCCCGAGCGACATGCAGGCCGGCGCGAACCAGGCGGTGGAGATTCTCCGTCGTCGGGCGGGCCGCACCGACATCCAGCAGATCACCAGCTGGTTCGCGAACCTGACGTACAGCCATCTCGTGCTCGAGGACTACTCGCCCATGGAGATGCCCAACCGGCTCTTTATCTCGTCGGGGGACAGGCACCGGCTGTTGTGGGCGAGCAACCCGAAGGGATTCGACGCGGGGCTCTACCAGCCCGCGCCCCCGTCCCCGGCACCGGGCAGCAACGCGGGCAAGCGGTGGCCGTACAGCGCGAGCTTCCAGCTCAAGACCGTGTTCTACGACCGATCACCCGTGAACTCGCGCGTGCAGCAGGCCTTCGCGAGTCACAGCCAGTACTTCCTGGGCAACAGCACGGTCCTCGAGGGGACGAGACTCCCTGCGTGCGTGTTCCCGTCCGAGCAGGTGCACCTGCACGACAGCCATGCTCGGCATTTCGGCGCCCGCATGCCCTACGCCGCGCACGATCAGGCCCGGCTGCCGCTCCTCTTTGTCGACGGCGCCGTCAGTGTCCGCGGCGCATCGGAGTCCAACGCCGGTTGGCGCCCCCTCCTGCCCGCCTCTCCGGACCCGACCACGTTCAACTATGCGCCCGCCGCGTGGGAGCCGCCCACCATGAGCGGTGGAACGACCGACACCGTCATCGGCCGCTTCCGCTGGACCCGCGGCACGCTCACCGAGTCCGGTATCGTCGGGCGGGACTTCGGGGCCCCGGAAGTCGGGCCCTGACACCGTTCGGAACGGCTCGGCGGCCGATTTCGGAGCCCGAATCGGGGTTTCTTCTTGCCGCGGAGGCGTTTGCGTGGCACGATCCATCCGGCGGCGCCGGCGGCGCGCCGGGCGGTCGTGCTCTGTTCGTACGCAACCGCCGTGGTCCGAGAAACGGAGTGACTGGGAGCATGAAGAACCGAATGATGCGCGGCGTGTCGGCCCGCCTGGCCCTTGTGGCCGGTGTGGCGTTGTCGGGTGGGGCGCTGGCGGGCGGCGGGCCGGAGAACGTGCTGCTGATCATCGATCCGTCCAGCGCCGAGTCGCTGTACATCGGCAACTACTACAAGAACGCGCGGAACATCCCCGACGCGAACGTGCTGTACATCGACCCGGACACGGCGAACTTTCAGGCGTTCGCGGGCGTCAAGGTCGACGGCCTGTTCGGGCATCTGCGCAACCGGCGGATCGACGACCACATCGACTACATCGTGGTGACGCCGGGGAACTCGTTCTTTGTGAGCGCGCCGGGGCTGGTGACGGACTCGTGCTTCCCCGTCGGGCGTTTCTCCATGTCGTCGGTCTGGACCCTGGCCCACATCAAGAACGACATCCTGCCCGGGGGTGTCCCGTCGACGACGCCGAACCAGTACTACAGCTCGAACACGGCGCAGCCGCTGGCCTTCAGCAGCAACACGGCGTGGCTGAACGGCTCGGCGAGCACGAGCCCGTCGGCCAAGCGGTACTTCATCGGGGCGATGCTCGGGTATTCGGGGTCGCTGGGGAACACGGTTCCCGAGATCCTCGCGATGATCGACCGGAGCGTGGCCGTGGACTCGACGCACCCGACGGGGACGTTCTACTTCATGGACAACCAGGCCGACCCGGCCCGCAACGTGCGGGCGCCGCAGTACCCCGCGGCGGTGTCGGCGATCCAGGCGATGTCGGGGTCGGCGATGACCATCCTGGGCATCCTGCCCACGGGGATGAATGATTGCCTGGGCATCATGACGGGCGCGGCGGATCCGCTGATCGCCATCACGCCGATGACGATCAAGCCCGGGGCGTTCGCCGATCACCTGACGAGCTACGCCGGGACGTTCGACAACGGCTCGCAGACGAAGATGTCGCAGTGGATCAGCAAGGGGGCGAGCGGCACATCGGGCACGGTCGAGGAGCCGTGCAACTACCTCGGGAAGTTCGTGAACCCGCGGCTGCACGTCTTCTACTACCGCGGGATGTCGCTGGGCGAGTCGTACTTCCGGACGATGGCCTACATCCCGTTCCAGGGCCTGCTGCTCGGCGACCCGATCACGCGTCCGTTCACGTACATCCCGGTCATCTCGCTGGACAACCCGCCGGCGGGCCCGGTCTCCGGCACGATCGTCCTGACGCCCTCGGGCGTCTCGCCCAACCCGGGTTTCTCGATCATCACGTTCGAACTGCTCATCAACGGCGTGCTGCATTCGAAGGTGACGGCGGGCAACTCGTTCAGCGTCAACACGACGAAGCTGCCGGACGGTCACAACGACATCCGCATCGTGGGGCAGGACAACACGCTGGTGAAGTCGGTCGGGCGCTACGCGGGCGGGATCACGGTGAACAACTTCGGGCGGACGAGCACGCTCAACCTGTCCACCGGGTCGGCCACGCTGGTCCAGCCCGTGACGGCGGGGCTCAACGCGTCGGGGGGTACGGTCAAGGAGATCCGGCTGATGCAGGGCTCGCGGGTGGTGGCTTCGCGGACGAGCGCGGGGCCGGTGACGATCTATGGGCGGGCGCTGGGCTCCGGGGTCTCCTCGCTGGTGGCGGAGGCCGAGTTCACGGACGGCCGGATCGCGCGCAGCGCGCCGGCGACGCTCGACGTTTCGACGGTGTCGGGGGCGCCGGCGCTCCCCGCCCCGGTGGCCTTCGGCTACACGAAGGATGTGCTGCGCGACGGCCCGTGCGTCGTCGAGCTGCCCGCGATGTTCGACCACGACCCGTCGGACGTGACGTTCACGCTCCTGTCCAACCCGGCGCAGGCGACGGTGGCGGGCTCGGGCGCGTGGCGGGTGGTGACGGCGTCGGCGAGCGCGTGCGGCTCGGACACGATGGCCTTCCGGGTGAACACGCCGGCCGGGCCGTCGAGCGTGGTCTCGGTGACGCTGCGGTACTGGCCCGTGCCGGTCGCGTGCGTGCCGGACTTCAACGGTGACGGCATCCTGAACCTGGCCGACTTCGGCGCGTTCCAGACGGCGTTCGCGCTGCAGCAGATCAAGGCGGACCTGAACAACGACTGCGTGCTGAACCTCGCCGACTTCGGCGCGTTCCAGACGGCGTTTGCGCTCGGGTGCCAGTAAGAGCGGGCGCTAACCGATGGTTCGCCGCGCGAGCGCGCGGGCGTCATCGGCTGCGCGCCGAGCATCGTCCGGGCAGGTCAACGGTTTCACCGCGCACTCGCCGGCCACGCGTTCGACGAGTTCGATGATCCGTCCGAACGGGATCGCGCCGGCGAGGAAGGCCTCGACGGCGGCCTCGTTCGCGGCGTTCAGGACGGCGCCGGCGGTGCCGCCTTGTGCCAACGCCGCGGCGGCGAGCCGGAGCGCGGGGTAGGACTCCGCGGGCTCGAACTCGAGGCTCTTGAGCGCGGTCCAGTCGAGTTTGCGGACGGGCTCGGGCGCGCTGGCGGGCCAGGTGAGCGCGCGACGGATCGGCGTGCGCATGTCGGGCGGGGCGAGCTGCGCCAGGACCGTGCCGTCGCGCATTTCCACCAGCGCGTGCACGATCGACTGGGGGTGGATGATCGCGCCGATGCGGTCGGCGGGCAGGCCGAAGAGCCAGTGCGCCTCGATGATCTCCAGCCCCTTGTTCATCAGCGAGGCCGAATCCACCGTCACCTTCGGGCCCATCCGCCAGGTCGGGTGCTGAAGGACCCGCTCGGGCGTGGCGTCGTAGGCCTCCTTCGCGCTCAGGCCGCGCAGCGCGCCGCCCGACGCCGTCAGCACGACCCGCGCGACATGGTCCACCGTCATCGGCGGCG
>CAZMPE010000306.1:0-4078 GCA_964567955.1 uncultured Phycisphaeraceae bacterium
AAGCCGGCGCACGGCCGTCTGTTCGTCACCCTGCACCCAGGTCAGGTTGTTCATGCGGAAGAAGGGCACGGGTTCGAACGCGATGAAGTTGGTCTTGTAGCTCTGGAGTGCGCGAACGCCGAAGACATCGGTGGTGACCGGGTGGAGCGTGATGGCGCATGTCCCCTCGACGAAGGGCATGCGATCGAGTGTGTTCTGAGCCTCCTTCGGCAGGCTGATGCCGCTGACAAACGCGTCGGGGAACTCGATCTTGTTCAGCCAGTCGCGCAGGATCGCGCTCACCCCGATCCATATGGCGACCATGAGCGCGAGCCCGCCCATGAGCGCACCGGCCGTGAGTCCGAATCGGTACGGCGTCGTGCCGATGTTCCTCGTCAGCAGCCGGCGCGGCAGCCCGAACAGCCTCGAGAGCGCCGGACCGATCAGGCGGGAGACGAGGAGCGTGACGGGCACTCCGGCCAGGAAATACCCGAAGAACATCGCGGGCAGGCCCAGCGGTGCATAGAGCCAGAACAACACCTGCCCGTCGCTCGAGAAACCGACGATCGAGGCCTGGATCGCGAGACACGCGCCGGCGATCAGGCTGAGAGTGACCAATCCGCGGCGCGTCGGCGGATCGGCCCGCGCGGCGAGGGCGCGGAGCGGCGTCGTGCGCGAGGCACGCCAGGCCGGCCAGGCGGCTCCCACAAGGCCTGCCACGAGCGATCCGACCCCGGCGAGGATGATCCCCGAGGGCGGTATCTGCAGCGGTACGGACATCTGCTCACGGAAGAACCACGCGAGCAGCGCCGAGAAGGCGACCCCGAGAGGAATCCCCGCGAGTGCGCCGCCCAGGCCCAGGATCGCGCCGATGGCGAGTTGAGCGCCCGCCAGCGTCCCCCGCGTGCCTCCCACGCACCGGACAATGGCCAGTTCCCGCTGTCTCTCGGTAACGCCGGTGGTCAGGCCCGTCGTAATGATGAACGAGGCGGACAAGAAAGCCATGACCAATGCGAGCACGAAGCCGAGCTGGCTCGCCTGCACATTCTGATTGAGGCCTGATGTGATCCGCGCCGTCGTCTCGAGCAGGAGCGAAGCGCCGACCTCTGAGCGGTGCGCGGCCACCAACTCCTCGGGCGTCACACCCGGGCGCACGCGGATGTCGATCTGCGAGAGTTCGCCGCGCTTGTCGCTGACGGCGGCAAGGCCGTCATGCGTCATGTAACACAGGGGCCGCCCGCCCAGCGGCGGCTGGGACGCTACACCGACGACCCGCAGGGGGATCGGCGGGCTCAAGAGAGGAAGGGAGATCGGGCCCTCCTGTCCCCGGAAGATCTGGCGCGCCACTTCAAGCCGGTCCCCGATCGCGACACGCTGCTCGCTGTTGATCCGCTCGGCCTCAGAGGCGTCGGTCACAGTCTCTGGAATGGGATCAACCGGTCGCGGCGGCTTGTACCCGGCAGCGCGAACAAGGCGGAAGCCGTCGGCTGACCGTTCTCTGGCCCACCCGAGGCGCGCCGCGAGCGCCTCATCGATCACGATTTCGTCGGGTGAGGTCGGGAGCCTTCCGGCGACCAGCGTCGGCGGCGGGATGATGCCTCCCTCCGCGGGGCTGACGCCGGAGGCGAGCGCGGTCGAAGGAAAGACGACCGATTGGCGCCGGAATCCGCCGCCGGGCGAGGGCTCCAGAATGTCCTTCCGGATCGCGAGGGCGAGCGAGGCCTCCAGGCGGCCCTCGGCGATCCCGACCTCCGGCCACGACCGCACCGTCTCGAGCATCGTCGCCGCGAGCGTCTTTCCGCTCCCGGCCGGCTTGAGCCGGACCTCCGCGGCCCCGATCGTTCCGTCGATCTGCGCGTCGATCGCCTTGTGGATCGTGGCCATCGCGCACGCGACGGTCACGATCAGCGCCGCCGAGAGCGCGACCGCCGCGCCGAGCATCGCCGCGCGGCTAGGCCGCGCGAACAAGCTGCTGGTAGCGAGCCGCCACGCCGGATGCATCGAGTCCCTCCGTGTCGATCTGCCCGGTGACCCGGCCGTCGCTCAGCACGTGAACGGAACGGCAGAAGACCGCCGCGGCCGGTTCGTGCGTCACCATGATGACCGTGATCCGTTGCGTCTCGGCGATCTCCCCCAGGAGCCGCCAGAGTCTCGCGCTGCTGACGGAATCAAGATTCCCCGTCGGCTCGTCGGCCAGCAGGACGGCGGGCGAATAGAGGAGCGCTCGGGCGATCGCCACCCGCTGCTGCTCCCCGCCCGAGAGCGCATCGGGGCGGTGATCGGCGCGATCGCGCACGCCAAGGCTCTCGAGCAGTTCCTCGCCGCGCTTGCGCAGCCAGGTTGCGTCATCGCCCGCGAGCAGACCCGGGAGTTCAACGTTCTCGCGGGCGGTCAGCGTCGACACCAGGTTGAACTGCTGAAAGACAATGCCGATTCCCTTCCTTCGGAAGAGCGTCGCACGGCGCTCGTTCAGCGAATCGATCCGCGTTCCGCCTACCTCGATCGTCCCCGAGTCAGGCCTGTCGAGCGCGCCGAGGAGGTGAAGCAGCGTTGACTTGCCGCTCCCCGATTGACCCATGATCGCGTAGTACCCCGGAGCCTCGATCGACAGGTCCACCCCCCGGAGCGCGGGGATCTCCCGGTTGCCGAGGCGATAGGACTTGCAGACGTCGCGGCAGCGGATCATCGGGGCCTCCGGGGCCCCGCACCCGTCCGGAGCATCCGGGGGGCCGCCGGGGCGTAGCCGAACGCGGTCTCTACCCAGGGTGTTCGGCGTCGTAGGCGGGTTGTTTCAGGCAGGAATCGAGCCCGGACTTGTCGGTGACCCGGATACGGACAAGCCAACCTTCGCCGAACGGGTCGCGGTTGAGCAACCCGGGGTCTTCCGCCAGCGCGCCGTTCACCTCGACGATTTCACCGCCGCAGGCGCAGTACACGTCGCTGGTGGTCTTCACGCTCTCCACTTCGCCGATGACGGCGCCGGCCTTGAACGCGAAGCCCTTGGGCTTCATATGGACGTACGTCACGTCGGTCAGGGCGTCGACGGCGAAGCGCGTCAGGCCCAGCGTCAGCGTCGTGCCGTCCGCCGAAACCTGGTGCCATTCGTGGGTTTTCGAGTAGACGCGATCAGACGGTGAGGCCATGGATGTCCCTTGTTGAGTCCGTGGTTCCGGGGGCGGGAGAGACATGCTATCGCGGGGGCCGGGGTGGGCAAATCCAGCAGGGTTGGCGGGGGGCCGCCCGGCGTGTACAGTGGCGGCCCCAGAGGCCCCACCCACGCATGCTGCTGACCCTTTCCGCCACATCGCTCCGGTCGATGCTCGTTCCTGCCCAAGGCGGCAAGGCCAAGCTCGCCCTGCTGGACCTGCCCGCCTACGCGCGCCAGACACTGGGCCTGCACGGGGTCAATATCTCCACGGACATGCTCGCCGGTCAGTCTCGGGAGCAGCTGGAGAAACTGCGCGACCGCGCCGACAAGGCGGGCGCCGCCTGCCTCCTCCTCATCGAGCCGGAGCCGCAGGCGATCGGATCGGGCGAGACCGGCGCGGCGTCGGTCGAGCGCCTGCAGCGTGTGGTGCGGGCCGCGCACGTGCTGGGATGCAACTCGATCGCGGTGCGCGTCGCCGGAGCGGACGATCCCGCCCTCCTGCAGGCCGCCGCGGACGGACTGCGCAAGGTGGCCCAACGTGCGGAGAAACTCGAGATCAACGTCCTGGTCGCGCCGACCGAGGGGCTGACGTCGGTCCCCGAGCGGGTCACGGAGTTGATCAAGAAGGTGGGCGGGTTCCGTGTCGGCACCTTCCCTGATTTCGAGGCGGCATCCGCCTCCCCCGACCCGGTCGGGTACCTCCGGCGGCTGACGCCGTATGCCTCGGTCGTCTGCGCGTCGACCGTCCGGTTTGTGGAGGAGAAGGCCGATCCGGGCGACCCCGAACACGAGCCGGAGGTCCGACACACCGCCTTCGATATCAAGAAGCTGACCGATGCCATCATCTCCGTCGGATACGACGGGACGCTCGCCATCGAGTACCGCGGCAGCCGCATCGTCGTCAGCGGCGACTACAAGACGCAGGCCGATCTGACTTGCGAACCGTTCGAG
>CAZMPE010000307.1:0-4071 GCA_964567955.1 uncultured Phycisphaeraceae bacterium
TCCACACCGCCTCGTTGGCGGGGTCGAGCAGATCGCCCAGCAGAGCCGTGGTTGTTCGGTGGATCATCGGGGCTCCCGGGAGGGGCGGGGCCTGTCGTATTTCGCATCATAAGGCCCCATGGGGGCGGTTCTTGGCGTGTTGTGCGGATTGAAGTGACAGATCGGGGACCGTGCGGGGGAAGTCCTGATAGAGGCGCGGCCGAAGGGGCGGGCGCCCGGACAGCGAACATCACGGGAGGTGAACCATGACTCTTCCGATCAAGACATACGGGCTGACGGCGGCGGGCGCGATGGCGCTGGCCGCGAGCGGCGCCTCGGCGCAGCTCAGCCGCATCATCAGCGTGACGCCGGGCGGCGCGCCGGGTAATGGGCTGACGGTGATCGCCCCGGGGCGGGCGATGTCGACCTACGGGCGGCACGCCGTCTTCATCAGCGGGTCGAGCGACCTTGTTCCCAACGACACGAACAACGCGGAGGATGTGTTTGCCGCGGACCTGAACACCGGCGCCGTGACGCGCGTCAGCGTCTCGTCGGCGGGTGTCGAGCCGAACGGCGGAGCGGGGCACGGCCAGTTCGGCGCGCTCAATCCGGGGGCGTCGATCTCCGCCAACGGGCGGTACGTCGCGTACCCGAGCCTGTCGTCCAACCTCGTCGCCGGCGACACCAACAACTGGTCCGATGTCTTCCTCACCGATCGCGACAGCGACGGCAATGGCGTGTTCGACGAGGCGGGGACGCTGGTCACGACGCGCGTGAGCGTCTCCGGCTCCGGGGCGCAGGGCGACTCGTACAGCCACATGCCCACCATCTCCGGTGACGGGCGATACGTCTGCTTCGTCAGCCACGCGACGAACCTGGTCGCGAACGACACCAACAGCGCGCCCGACATCTTCGTGCGCGACACGGTGAACGGCACGACAATACGGGCCAGCGTCTCGTCGTCGGGGACGCAGGCCAACGGCGGTTCGGGCGGGGCGATCATCTCCGGCGACGGGCGCTGGGTCGCCTTCCACAGCGGCGCGTCCGACCTGGTCGCCGGCGACACCAACGGGACCGACGACGTCTTCGTGCGCGATCTGCAGTCGGGCGCCACGACCCGCGTCAGCGTCGACAGCGCGGGGGCGGAGGCGAACGGCGCCAGCGGCGTCGGGGCCATCACCGCCGACGGACGCTTCGTCACGTTCACGAGCGCCGCGACCAACCTGGTGGCCGGCGATGCCAACGGGCGCTTCGACATCTTCGTCCACGACACGCAGAGCGCGGCGACGGTCCGCGTCAGCGTCTCGACCTCGGGCGTCGAGGGAAACAACCACGCGTGGGACAGTTCGATCTCCGACGACGGGCGGTACGTGATGTTCTCCACCGAGGCGACCAACATCGGCGCGGGCGCGCCCTGGCACGCCTTCGTCCGCGATCGCGACACCGACGGCAATGGCGTCTTTGACGAGGCGGGCGGCGTCTCGACCACGGTGGCGAGCCTGCTGCCCTACAGCATCCCCTCGACCACCATGCTCGGCCCCGGCACGCGATGGGTCGCCATCAGCGGCAGCGGCGACTTCTTCGCCTTCAGCAACGGCAGCGGGATCGTGCACGGGCGCGGCATCGCCGACAGCGACGCGGACGGCCTGCTCGACCTGTGGGAGACCTTCGGCGTCGATTCCAACAACGACGGCGTTGTCGACCTGACGCTCGCCGGCGCCGACCCGGCGCACAAGGACCTGTACCTCGAGGTCGACGCCATGGCCGGGCGCCTGCCCGCCGCGACAACCTGGGCGATGATCATCGCGGCCTACGCCGGCGCGCCGGCGGCGGCGATGGGCAACCCCGACGGCCTGCCCGGCGTCAACCTGTGGGTGAATCTCGACGAGACGAGCATCCCGCTCGCGTCGTTCAGCGGCACGAACCCGTGGGGCCCGGGCCCGCCGGCGGTGCCCCCGGCGAACACGTTCCGCGCGTACAAGGCGCAGTACTTCGGGACGCCCGCGCAGCGCGGGGCGGCCAACTGGCCCGACATCATGGCGGCCAAGCTTCTCGTCGAGCGCTACTGCTTCTTCGGCGACACCATCGGCACGACAACGATCTCCGGCTCCGGCGAGATGCCGGGCAACGACTTCTTCGTGACGCTGGGCGGGTGGACGGTCGCGGGCGGGACCGCGGCCCAGCAGGCCGGCCTCTTCATGCACGAGCTCGGGCACAACCTGGGGCTGTGGCACGGCGGCCCGTGGACGGACACGGTGCAGGGGCCTGTGAACTACAAGCCGAACTACCTGAGCGTGCAGAACTACGCGTGGACCTTCCCCTACAACCGATTCTCGGCATCCTGGCGGCTGGACTATTCGCCCGCGACACTCGCGACACTGAACGAGTCGAGCCTCAACGAGTTCACCGGCATCGGTGGCCCGCCCGGTCGGCAGATCCCCGTCGGCCCGCCGACATTCGTGCCCCCGGGGACCAACCTTGCGCCCGAGTACTGGCTCGCCCCGTCCACGGGTTCGTGGGATTGGAACCGCAACGGTCTGCTGACCCCGGTGGCGCAGGCGGACGTCAACCGGCTGTGGCCGGCGCTGCCCGCGTCGACCGGCGAGGTCCACCTCGGCTTCGACGACTGGACCAACATCCGCTGGCAGATCGGCGGACACCCCAACTTCGCCAATGGCGTGAGCGGGCAGGTCGTGCCCACGGGCGAGTTCACGCACGAGGACTACCTGAAGCTCAACGGCGGGGGCTGGGTGGAGACCTTTGAGATGTACACGCCGGGCACGCCGATGAACCTGACCGGCGGGTGGGAGATCTGGTGCGACGGCGGGAGCGACGCGCAGGTGACCGGCGCGATCGCCAACAGCCCGCCGAACGCGCTGCGGATCTCCTGGGACGGCGTGAGCCCGTTCGGCAGCGATATCGTCCGGCCCTTCGACATCGACAGCGGACGCTGGGTTCTGAGCATGCGGACCTACGTGCCGACGGGCGCGGGCGGCGCCGGGTACGTCATCATGCTCAACCAGTACTGCAGGCCGGTGCACAACTGGTCGATGCAGGTCGCCTTCGACGAGGTCGCGGGGATCGTCCGCAGCGACCTGGGCGGGCAGGTGCTGCCGCTGATCAGGGACCAGTGGGTCGAGTTCCGCGTCGAGATCGACCTGACCAACGACCTCTTCACCGAGTACTACAACGGACAGATCCTGGCCGACAACCTGGTCTGGTCGATGAACGTGAGCGGCCAGCTCGGGCAGCCGGGCATCACATCGATCGCGGCGCTCAACCTCTTCAGCGAGAACATCGCCGAGATGTACTTCGACGACATCGTGCTGGAGCCGGAGACCTGCTACGCCGACTGCAACGGGGACGACATGCTCAACATCGCCGACTTCGGGTGCTTCCAGACCAACTTCGCGATCGGCAACTCCTACGCCGACTGCAACGGCGACACGACGCTGAACCTGGCGGACTTCGGGTGCTTCCAGACGAAGTTCGCGATCGGGTGTCCGTAGTCCGCGATGCGAGTGTCAAGGCGCACGATATAGGGGAAGCCCGGGCGAAAGCCCGGGCTTTCCTCCGTCTGGCCGCCGGCGGGTCATTCCGCCGGCACGCAGCGTCCCTTGGCCCATTCGCGCAGGGCCTCGATCCGCTCGGCCATCGTCACCGACAGCGGCGGGGAGTTCCTGATCGCCGTCACGATCCTCTCCGTCGTCAGCTCGCCCTTCGTCGCGTACGCGTCGTGCAGCGCGCCGACGATGGCCTGTTCGATCTCCGCGCCGCTGTACCCCTCCGCAGCCTTCGCCACAGCCTTGCCGTCGATCGTCGCCGGGTCGCGTCCGCGTTTCTTGACGTGGATCTCGGCGATCGCGCGCCGCGCCTTCTCGCCCGGCAGGTCGACGAAGAAGATCTCGTCGAAGCGGCCCTTGCGGAGGAGTTCCGGGGGCAGGGCGTCGATGTCGTTGGCCGTCGCCGCGACGAAAACCGGCGCCCGGTGCTCCTGCAGCCAGGTCAGCAGCGTGCCGAACATCCGCTGCGACAGCCCGCCGTCGATGCTCCGGCGCGCGGCCGACGCGAATCCCTTCTCGATCTCGTCGA
>CAZMPE010000308.1:0-4066 GCA_964567955.1 uncultured Phycisphaeraceae bacterium
GCGAGGCGGGCCGCCGCCTCGGCATGATGTACATGGTCCACGTCGCCGATCCGGACACCTGGTTCGCCACCAAGTACGCGGACACGGCGAAGTACGGAACCAAGAGGTCGCAGTACGAAGGCCTCGAGCGGATGCTCGACGAGTTCGACAGCCCCTGGATCGCCGCGCACATGGGCGGCTGGCCGGAAGACCTCGCATTCCTCGACGGGCTGCTGTCACGCCACCCGAACCTGTACATCGACACCTCGGCGACGCGCTGGGTCATACGCGAGTTGAGCCGCCATCCCGCCGAGAGCGTCCGCGCGTTCTTCACACGCTGGCGCAAACGCATCCTCTTCGGATCCGACATCGTCACCACCGACGACCACCTCTCGCAGGCCAAGGAGCGCCCCGACCACCCCAAGGCGGCTCAGGCCGACACGCCCGGCGCGGCGTTCGACCTGTACGCCAGCCGATACTGGGCTCTGCGCACGGTGTTCGAGACGGACTACCAGGGCGACTCCCCGATCGCGGACCCGGATCTGAAGCTCTCCGACCCCTCAAAATTCGACGATCTCTCCGCCCCGGCCATCCGTGGCCACCAGCTGCCCAGGGACGTCCTGGCCGATATCTATGCGAACAACGCCCGGGATCTGTTCGAGGGGTGGGTCGGCAAGGCCTGAAACGGGAACCCGAAGGGGCTCCCGAGCGTCCTACATGGTGAACCGAGCCCCGCGGGTCCGGTACCATTGCTCAACGCACTTCAGCCGCCCCCGCCGGGGTAGAGCCGGGAGCGCCCCGGGGGGAAATGGAGTCCACCGTGAACGCAACCGCAGCACGTCGCATCACGATCGGGCTGGTGTCGCTCGCGGCCCTGCTGGGCGGCGAGGCCTTGGCGCAGTCCGGCGTCCGCTCCGGCCAACCCAGGACCAACGTCACTCAGAGCAGGCGAGCGGCAGAACGCGCGGCCGCCGCGCAGCAAAACGATCCGATGCCGGCGCCGGTGGTCCCCACAATCCCGGGCCCCGGCGGCATCGTGACGTCGCCGGTCTATCCCTCGCTCCTCCCGCCGTACTACACGCAGTTCGGCGACGGGATCTACGGCGGCGGGCTGACGGTCAATGGCCAGTACTCAGACGATCACTTCCGGCTCGGATTCCACCTCGGCACGCCGCGCCGCGTCTACTACCCGCCCCGGGTCTGCTACCCGGACAGCCGCTACTACCGGCGTCATTACCTGTACGGCGGTTACCCGTGGTACACGTCGTACTACGGATACGACCCGTATTACCTCGGCGCCGTCGAGGGCGTGTATTACGGCGTGGACCCGCGGCTGCTCATGCCGCCGCCAACCCGGCCCGCGTACACGCCTCCGCAGCAGCCGCCGCCGCCGCCCGCTCCCATCACGGACCTGGAGCGCGGCAAGCTGTCGCTGCAATCGAACGATCCCGAGCGGGCGGTCATGGCCTTCCGCTCGCACGTGTCCCGCAACCCGAAGGACGCGGAAGCCCTGCGTTTGCTGGGCTTTGCGCTCATGGACGCCGGCAACCTGAAAGAGGGTGTGGCGATGGTCGGGCTCGCCTACCGCGAGGAGCCCGCGCTCGCCGATCGTCCCGTTGCGCCCGACCTGTTCGGGGCGGAGCGGAAGGATCTCCGCCGCAACGTGACGCGTGCGTCGATCTACGCCAACAACGTGGGGACGGCCTCATCGTGGCTGGCCATGGCGGCGCTCACTCAGGCCGAGGGCCGGAACGACGTCGCGTTGAGGATGGTCGAGCGGGCGCGCACCGCCGGCCTCGATCCCGCCATCGCGGACAGGATGGCCGCCGCCGTCTCCAACTGACTGCGATCCGGACCGACGATCAGTCGCCGCCGAGCGTCATCCCGGGTTCCGCCGCACGCTTCTCCCGGTACTGCTCCTGGACTTCCTGGTTCTGGATGTCCTGCTGCGTGATCGGCTGGGCCTTCTTGGTGGCCGCACCGAACGGGCCGACCTCGTAGTACCAAGACAGCACCACGCCCGCGGCGACCAACAGCACAATGGCCGCGATCAGCTTGATCGTGTCCTTGCTCGGTCCCCCCGCCTTCTTGGCGGAACCCTTGTTACGTCCGATTGACTCGAATCCTGCGTCGTCGAGCAGTGAACCCTTGGCCATGGTGATGTTCTCCGGAGTAGCCTGGCGCGCGAATGCGCGAACGTCGAGGCTGCCCGATTCCGGGCCGCCGACACCGTTATTCTAGCCGGTCGGGACCGCGAACGCCAGCGGAATCGTGCCCGCTCCGCCAGCGCAGATCCCACTCATTCCGGGCTCAGCCGATGCCCGCCCGGTCACGCCCCGGCGTCGGTCATCCCGGGTTCCCCTTTCCGCCTCTGTCGCTCCAACTCCTGGTTGGTCAGGTTCAGGCGTTCTTCGTCCGTGAGGGGCCTCGCACTCGGCCCCGGCGCGCCGAACGGCCCGATCTCGTAGGACCAGATCAGGACCAGCCCCGCGCCCAGGAGCAGCGCGAGCGCCACAACCAGCTTCACGGTCTGCTTCCCCGGGGCTCGATGGCCGGGTGCCTTCCTTGTGCGCCCGATCGAATCAAGACCCGCCTCGTCCCGCAATGAACCTCGTGCCATGGGATGTCCTCCGAATGGAGTGATGCGCGAATGCGCGGCCGCGGCGTGGACAGAACGTCCCGCCGACATCCCTTGATACAGGGATGCCCCCCGACGAGTTCACACAATTCTTCCTCCCGTTCCCGGGTCAGCCCACGTCGCGCCGCTGGAACAGGATCACGCCCAACGACAGGAACGCCACGATCTGGACCCCCGCGTACACGAAGACGAACGCAACGTACTCCGCGGGGACCGGCCGGTTCTGTGTCACCGCATCCAGTGTCCAGTAGTAATGCAGGTTGGGCACGATGACCCACGCCGTCAGCGCGACCACGTTCACCCGCGTCGGCTGCGAGAAGACGAAGTCGCCCTTGCGCGGCGGCCGCGACACGGCGAGGGGCGTCGCCCCGACGTTGCGCACCGTCAGGACCCGGCCCTGCACGGTGGTCACGACCGCGCCGGGAGGGGTCTTCGGGGAGACCAGGTCGGATTCGTTCGCCGGGTCCCCCGAGAACGGCTCGAAGCCGGCATTCAGCCTGGGGAATCCGTTGGGGCTCATCGAGTAGTGGAACGAAGAGCCCGGATGCACCGGGGTCTTCGGCTCGAGTTCCAGCGTGAGCGTGTACCCGGCGCCGGCCCTGTCGAAACCCTCGTCCGAAACGAGCAACGGGCTCGCGGACTCGATGATGCCCACGTACCCGTCGTTGGTAAAGGCATGCCGCCCGATCATGTAGTTCGAGAGCAACCCCAGCAGAAAGACGCCCGCGCACACGACGATCGTCATCACCTGCCCGAGGCGCGTCGAGACCGCCGTCGCCACCGCCGTCAGCACCAGGATCGCCAGCGTCAGCAGCAGGCATGCCGACAGCACCTGCGGCTTGAGGTCCGTTCCGATCGCCTGCCACTCCCACTTCTTGCTCACCACAAGAACGAGCAGGTACGCGAGAACCATCAACGGCGTCATCGCCGTCATCGCCGTCTGCGTGAAGTGCCACCCGTACAGAAAGTTGGCGGCCACCCCCAGCCCCAACGCGATCGCCGCCGCGCCGAGCCCGAAGAGCAGCACCGGCCCGTCGAGCTCGTCCGCCGCGGTGGACAGGACGCCGTGCCGGAGCGCGAGCAGCAGGCAGGCCAGCATGATGACGACGGCCATGAGGATCGCGCCCGAGACGCCGAGGTACTTGCCCAGCAGGAGCGACGGGCGGCCGACCGGCTTGCTGACGACGGTCAGGACGGTCTTGTTCTCGATCTCGCGAGAGACGACCGCCGTCGCCACGAACGCGGCCAGGAGCATCCCGATTCCGAAGATCGTCCCCAGCCCCAGGTCGACCAGCAGCTTGTTGTCCCCCGACACTTCGGCGGAGTTGGAGTACCCCATGCTGAAGGCCGTCGTCCAGGTGCTGATGACCATCAACACCGCCGCGATCAGCACGAGCACGAAGAAAATCGGTTGCCGGATGCTCTCGACGAAGGTGTTGCGGGCGACCG
>CAZMPE010000309.1:0-4064 GCA_964567955.1 uncultured Phycisphaeraceae bacterium
ACGACGACGTTGTGTGTGGAGCCGACGACGTCCTTGTGGAAGGCCGACAGGGCATTGGCCAGATCGGTCATCAGCGTGGCCATCGTTCCCGTGACCGGGCCCTGGGTCGAGTGGGTGTCCCAGCCTCCCTTGTCGATGGCGACGGCCTCGACACCGACGTCGGCCTTGATCAGGGCGGCGGTGGACTTCATCGCGTATCCGAAGGAGGAGTTCGGGTAGACGGCGCCTCCCGTGGGTGCGTAGCCGGCAAAGTTGATGTCGTCGAGCAGATCGATGGTGTTGCGCGTGTTCTTCGCGGAGGCCTTGAGCGGGTCTCCGACGAGGTCGTACAACTCGCCGATCGCGTTCAGTCTCGCGGTGGCCGTCCCGGTCAGACCCGTGATGCCGAAGGTGTCCATGTCCGGAACGGGCGTGGTCTTGGGGCCGCCGAGGAGTGAGGTGGGGGTCGCGTAGCCGATGGCGATCGCCCTGAGGATGGCATTGGCGGATGCCGCGGGCGTGTTCATGAGGTGGCGGCCGAGCCAGCCGGTGAAGAGATTCGGGTCCTGGGGCTTGCCGATCTCCATGAACCGCTGGGCATCGAAGTGCGATCGGCTGGGATCGTTCGACCCGGTCGCGTGCACGATGGCGAGGTGGCCCGCGTTGTACGGCTCCACGAGCGACGCCATCGACGGGGGCAGGCCGAAGAACCCGTTGAGGTTGATGGCTTTGCCGGCCGAGGCCGCGAACGCCTCGAAGGCGTCGGGCGGAGCGATGGCGAGTTGCGGGCGCTTGGTGTAGTAGGCCGCCTCACCGAAGGGGACGCACATCGTGAGGCCGTCGCACCCGCCGCGCAGGAAGACGGAAACGATGATGTCCCGCGACAGGTCGGCGTCGTCCGCGTAGGCGACGCGGGGCAGCCAGGCGGGGGCCCCGAAGGCGGCGAGGACGGCCGCGCCGCCGCCCAACTGCAGGAAGTGCCGGCGCGAGAGCTGGTTGTACTCGGGGCAGGCGTGGCAATCGTGCGTGGCTTGTTCGCGGTCCATACAGGCTCTTTCCGTTGGATGAGTCGGCGGGCGTCAATACCACTGGAAGCCGGGGGCGGCGATGGCGAGCGCGAACCCTTCGCGGATGTCGGTTGTGCTCGGGTTGTTGGGGAGCATGTAGTTGATGATCCGTGTCTTCTCCGCGGCGGGCATCGTGTTGTTGAACATCAGGTAGTCGATGCGGTCGGCGACCTGCTGGGCGGTGACCGCGCCGTTGAGGAGCGTCGTCAGATTGACGGTGATTCCCGAGAGGGCCGGCTGCATGAGCGAGGCCCCGAAACTCCATCGGGGGAGGAGGAGGCCGGCCCAGAAGGTGAGCGTGTCGGGGTAGCCGTCCGGGGGCGACCAGTTGAACGGGAGGTTGCCGGCCGTGAGGAGCGGGGTCTGGAGCGAGCTCGGCGTCGTGACCGTGGCGGAGAGGGCGCGCAGGCCTGAGATCATGAGATCGAAGGGGCGCTTGAACTTCGGGGCCGAGGTTCCGGCGCCGACGAGACCGAGGCAGTGACGGACCATCAGCTTGATGTTGCCGCCGGTCGTCTGGTAGACCTGCGCGAGCGAGGCGACGAGGGCGGGATCGGGGTCCGGGCCCCAGAGCCAGCTGAGCATCTTGGTGCTGATGAACGTGGCGGTGCTGGGGTGGCTGATGAGGATGTTGAGGACGGTGTCGCCGTCGGACTGCCCGCCGCCCGCGGGGATCACGTGACCGAGCACGACCTTCTGGCCGTTGTCGTGCTTCGCCGAGTTGTATCGGAACGTGTAGGCGGCGGCGCCCGCGCTCGCGCCCCAGAACGTCCAGCCCGTGAAGCAGCGTGCCACTTCGACGACGTCCTGCTGGGTGTACCCGCCGTTGACGCCGAGCGTGTGCAGCTCCATCAGTTCGCGGGCGTAGTTCTCGTTGACGTTGCCGGCGACGTTGGTGTCGTTGTTCAGGTACGCGAGCATGGCCGGCGAGTGCGCGCTGGCGCGCAGGAGGTCGCCGAAGGTGCCGAGCGCGTTGGCCCGGATGACGTCGCGGTCGTCCGCGGTCTTGAGGTACGTCATCGGGGATTCACGGTTCCAGATGTTGAAGTGGTCGGTCCAGAACTCGACCATGCGCTCGAAGAGCTGGCGCTTGCTCAGGGCCGCCCGCACGATGCGGGCGCGGATGAGCTGGTTGATGACGTCGTTGGAGTTCGCCTGGGAGAGCTGCTGGGGCGTCATGGTCAGCGTCGGGTACGCCCCGCCGGCCAGGATGGCGTTGAGCGCGCTGTCATCGATCGCCAAGTAATCGAGGTGGTGATCGATATAGCCTCGCGACCCGAGAACGTTGGCCAGATCGAGTTCCGACCGGGTGAACCCCATCGTCGCTCGGTTGACAAGTTGCTGCCGGCTCATCACAGGCCTCCTGGATCGGAAGGACCGGCCCGGGTCGACGGCGCACTGGCGTGGACCGGCGGGGGCGACAGGTTGACAGGCCGGGCGACCGGCCCTGAAACCAGAACGTGCGACAGGATTACCCATTTCATCTTTTTTTGTCCAGTCGATCTGTGTGCGGGGTCGAACGATTCGCCGGGCTCGGCCGTTTCCGCGGAGATGCCAACACCGTTAGACTGCACCGTGCCGACCGCCTCCCGGCGGCTTCAGAACGCCTCGGGGAGCCGCGAAACCCCTTGTCCGGGTGATCATCCATGTGGGTTCCGTCTCGCAGCCCTTGCAATCCCTTGAACGGCAAGTGGTTGTGGATGGCAACCCTCGGGACGATCGCGGGGGTCGTTGGCGTCGGGGCGGTCAGGGAAGAGGCCAGCCTCCCCGGACCGGGCCAGGCCGGGCCGGCATCGATCAGTTTCTCACGCGATATCCGGCCGGTGCTGGCGGACACCTGCTTCAAGTGCCACGGGCACGACGGGGCGGCCCGAAAGGCCGGGCTGCGCCTGGATACGTACGAGGGGGCGACGGCGATCCTCGAAAACGGAGTGCGGGCGGTCGTACCCGGGGAAGCGGGCGCGAGCGAGCTGCTTCGCCGGGTGCGGCACTCGGACCCTGACGAGCGGATGCCTCCCCCGGAGGCGGGACGCGCCCTTCGAGCCGATCAGATCGAACTGCTGGAGCGGTGGATTGAAGAGGGCGCCCGTTACGAGCCGCACTGGGCCTTTGAGCCGATCCGCCGGCCCGATCCGCCCACGACCGGCGATCCATCGTGGGCGCGCGGCGATCTCGATCGATTCGTTCTCGCGCGGCTGGAGGATGCCGGGCTGAGGCCGTCGCCGGAAGCGACGCGTGCGTCCCTCATCCGGAGGCTCTCGCTTGACCTGATCGGATTGCCGCCCACGCCGGCGGAGGCCTCGGCCTTCATCGACGACTCCCGGCCGGACTCTTATGAACGAGCGGTGGACCGACTGCTGGCGTCGCCGCACTTTGGCGAGCGTTGGGGGCGGGTGTGGATGGACCTGGTGCGGTACGCGGATACGAAGGGGTACGAGGCGGACCGATCCCGGACGATATGGCCCTACCGCGATTGGGTGATCCGGGCGATCAACGAGGACATGCCGTTCGACCGTTTCTCGCGGGAACAACTCGCGGGCGACCTGCTGCCCGACGCATCGGCGGAGCAGGTGCTCGCGACGGCGATGCACCGGAACACGATGAACAACGATGAGGGGGGGACGGACGACGAGGAGTTTCGCGTCGCGGCGGTGGTCGATCGCGTCAACACGACGATGCAGGTGTGGATGGGCCTGACGGCGGGGTGCGCCCAGTGCCACAGCCACAAGTACGACCCACTCCCTCAACGCGACTACTACCGGTTGTTCGCCGTCTTCAATCAGACGGAGGACAGCGACCAGCCGGACGAGAGCCCGACGATCGTGCTACCGCCGCCCGAACGGATGGCCCGTTACACGGAACTGGGGAGCGAACGGGAGCGGCTCGAGGCCCGGATCGCCGCGGCGGCGTCGGCGGCGTCACTCGGTGCCGGGGCGCCGGCGGCAACTGTGCCGGCCGAACCGACGGACTACCTCTGGGTGGACGACGATGTGCCGGCCGGAGCGAGGATTGAGGTCA
>CAZMPE010000310.1:0-4033 GCA_964567955.1 uncultured Phycisphaeraceae bacterium
GAGCCGCGGGCCTCGGAGCCGCGGGCTTCAGCCCGCGCGGATCTCCATCCTCCCTGTGCACCCGCTCCCTCCCCCGTCCCCCAAGACTCCAGTTTCGCCGGGCCTCGCCCTCCCGAGCCGGCTCCCGCGCGCGATCATGCACGCACGCCCGAACCGCCGAACGCCACGACCCCCGGCCGCAGCGCCGCGCTCAACCACCGCAGCGCGGCGCAGCCCGAACGTGCTTCTCAACCGCGTGGCTCCCACGCGCGGCCGGGCACTCCGACCGCCACAAACCTTGATCGGGCCTTGACGGCGACGCACGCCGCACCGTTCCCGCCGTTCTTCCCCCAATCACAACATCTCCCGATCTCTCCCTCCTCCCTCCTCGCCCGCGCCGGACTCGCGCGCCCACCCTGACCCCCGGGTGCCGCTGCTCGCGGCGCAGCAGTGCGAACCACAACTCCTGCCCGTTGCCCGGCACTTGTGCTCTGCACTCTGTGCTACTTCTTCTGTCCTCAAGCCAGTCCCACAAACTCCATCCAACGCTCCACCGCGGCCCCCCGCGTACCGTTGTCCATTGGAGGTGCCCATGCTCACGCTCGCCGCCGTGGTGATGACCGCCGTTGCCCAGCCGCTCACGCCTGTTCAGTTCTCCGATGTGAACTACACGTCCGGGTTCTGGGCCCAGCGTCTGGCCGCCGTCCGCGAAGCCACCCTCCACGCCAACTTCCACCAGTGCGAGATCACCGGCCGGCTCGACAACTTCGCCGTCGCCGCGGGCACGAAGGACGGCGCGTACCAGGGTTACTACTTCAATGACTCGGACGTCTACAAGGCCATCGAGGGCGCGGCGTACGTGCTGGCCACGCTGCCGCGCGGCGAGCAGCGGGCCGCGCTCGACAAGCGTCTCGACGACGTGATCGCCACCATCGCGGCCTCGCAGCAGCCCGACGGGTACATCAACTCCTACTTCACCGCGAAAGAGAAGTCGCCCAACAGCGACCCCGACACGCGCTGGTCCAACACCGCCGTCAAGCACGAGCTGTACTGCATCGGCCACCTGATCGAAGCGGGCGTCGCCCACTACATCGCGACCGGCAAGCGCTCGCTCCTCGACGTCGCCGTGCGTGCCGCGGACCTCGTCGATTCCGTCTTCGGCCCGCCGCCGAAGCGGCCGGATATCCCCGGGCACGAGGAACTCGAGCTCGCCCTGATCCGTCTGTCGCGCATCGGCAACGCGGTGCCCGACCGCGAACGCTTCCTCCGCCTCGCCGCGCACTTCGTCAACTCCCGCGGCGTGTCACATTCGGGGCGCACGCTCTACGGCGAGTACTGCCAGGACCACATCCCCCTGCGCGAGCAGACGGAAGCGGTGGGGCACGCGGTGCGCGCGACGTACCTGTATTCCGCCGCGACCGACCTCGCGACGATCAGCCCCGAGCCGGCTCTCTCCGGGGCTCTCGACCGGCTCTGGACGGACCTGACCGGGCGGAAGATGTACGTCACCGGCGGCATCGGCAACAGCGGGCACAACGAGGGGTTCACGACCGCGTACGACCTGCCCAACGACACGGCGTATGCCGAGACGTGCGCGACGATCGGTCTGACGCTCTGGGCCCAGCGCATGAACCTGCTGCACGCCGATGCTCGCTACTTCGACGTGCTCGAGCGGGCCCTGTACAACGGCGTCCTGAGCGGCCTTTCGCTCGACGGCTCGAAGTTCTTCTATGAGAACCCGCTCGGCTCGACGGGCGACCACCACCGCCGGGACTGGTACGCGTGCGCCTGCTGCCCGCCGAACATTCTGCGCGTGCTCGCGTCTCTCGGCGAGCGGTTCTACGCGATGGATGACGACGCGATCTACGTCAACCTCTACGGCGCGAGCGAGACGCGGGTCAGTTCCAACGCGCTGCGGATCATCCAGCGGACCGAGTACCCCTGGGACGGCAAGGTCACCATCGAGTTCGACGTGTCGCTCGTGCGGCGGGCGCCGCGGGACCTGATGCTGCGCATCCCCGAGTGGTGCGACGAGTACACGATCACCGGCAGCAATCTGCCGTCGGAGAAGCTCGAAGTGGTCCGGGGGTACGCACGCATCCCCGGCGGCGCGACGGGCGGCACGGTCGAGATCAACTTCAAGATGCCCATCCGGCGCGTCTACGCGCATCCGGCCGTCGCGGCCGATCGCGGGCGCGTCGCGCTGCAGCGCGGCCCGATCGTCTACTGCCTCGAGGACGCCGACAACCCCGCCGGCGCACGCTCGATCGCGCTCCCGCCCGGCGCGCCGATCAACGCCGAGTTCCGCTCGGGCCTCCTCGGCGGCGTGACGGTCCTGACCGGCGAGGGCCTCGCCCTCGCGCCGCAGGACTGGGACGAGGACGAGTTGTACCGGTCGGCCGATGCGCCCAAAGTGGTCCCCTTCACCGCCATCCCGTACTTCGCCTGGGACAACCGCGAGCCCGGCGGCATGCAGGTCTGGATCCCCGAATCCGCCTCGCTCGCGCCGCTCGGCCCCCTGCCCGGCGTCACGCCCAGCGCCTCGCACACGTGGGGCTCCGACAACGTCGCCGCCCTGACCGACCGCCAGATCCCGGCCTCCTCCGCCGATCACCAGGTGCCGCGCCACACGTGGTGGCCCCGGCGCGGCAGCACGGAATGGGTGCAACTCGACTTCGACTCGCCCCGCCGCCTGCACGCCCTCGACGTCTACTGGTTCGACGACGGCCCGCCCGGCGGCGGCGGCGGTTGCCGCGTCCCGGCCTCATGGTCCATCGAGTACCGCGCCACGGCGGACGGAGAGTGGAATCCCGTTCCGAATCCGCGCGGCACGACGACGGACCGCGACCGGTTCAATCGCGCGACGTTCGACGCGATCGACGCGGCCGCGGTCCGTATCAGCGCGGAGCTCCAGCCCGGTTTCTCGGGCGGCGTGCTGGAGATCCGACCAGTCCGATGAACGCGACGGTCAGTACCTCGAGCTCTTGAGCCTCACGTCCGCCGTCGGCCACGCCCGCTTGAAGCGGGCTTCCGCCTGTTCAAGGTCGCTCGCGCGGCTCTCGCCCTGTGCCCTGATGGCCTGCGCCAGCCCGAAGAGGCCCCAGCCGTTCTCCGGGTGCCTGCGCAGGTTCTCGTAGTACACGGCCTCGGCCTCCACCGGGCGGCCCGCCTCGAGCAACGCCGCGCCCAGCGAGAGACGCGTCGGGTACGGCCAGTCCGGCGGCTCGTTGTAGGTGAGCGAGTCTTCGAGGCGTCCGGCGGCGGTGAAGTGCTCGATGGCGCGGTCGAAGTCCTTGCCCGCGAAGGCGATCTCGCCCGACAGCATGTGCTCGGCGATCTCGGCGAGGCGCTTCGGCGGCGAGTTGACGAGCAGCAGCCCCTCGGGGAAGTCCTTGCTCGCGGCGGTGGTCCGGAGCGCGTCGAGTTCGCTCCTCGCCGCGGAGACATCGCCCCGGTTGGCCAGCGCGACGCCGCGGGCGTAGTGCCAGGTCAGGGTCGCGAAGATGTCCTTTGCGGCCGGCTTCGGCGTCGCGAGCAGGTCGTCCCACTTGGCGAACTTCACCATCGCGTGCATGGGGGCGACCATGAACTGATCGGTCGGGAAGGGCAGTTCGACGTGGGCCTTTTCGGCGGTCTTGGTCGCCGCGGCGATCGCGTCGGCGCTGCGCCCCTCGTAGGAGTAGGCGATCCAGAGGAAGTGGACGTTGTGCGGGTAGTACGCGGCGGGATAGATCCCCTGCGCCTTGCATTGCGTGATGTAATCCTCGTCGACCTCGATCGCCCGCACGTTCGCCGCGGCGGCCTCGTTGTAGCGGCCGACGCGGAAGAAGATGTGGGCGGGCATGTGGACGAGGTGGCCAGCGCCCGGGACGAGCCCGGTGAGCCGCTCGGCGCTCGGGACGGCGCGGGGCGCGTCCTGCGAGGCCTCCAGCGCGTGGATGTGCAGGTGAAGAGCGAGCGGGTGCTCGTCGTTGATCGCGATCGCGGACTCGATCATCCCGACGACTTCCATCGTGTAGGGGCGCGGGTGCCCGTCGTTCGTCCAGTAGTTCCA
>CAZMPE010000311.1:0-4027 GCA_964567955.1 uncultured Phycisphaeraceae bacterium
GCACGCGGACGTTGAAGTTGATGAGGAGCCCGACCGGCAGCGCGGCGAGCCGCAGATGCGTGATGAGTTGGGCGGTGAGGATGCGATCGAGACGGTCGATGGATTTGAGCTCGACGACGACTGTCCCCTCCACGCGAACATCGATTCGATACCCGCAATCGATCCGGCTTCCTCTTGTACAAGACAGCAAGTTCAACCTGTCGTCGCCAGCCGAGCCCGCGAGCGCTCAGCTCGTGCACGAGGCAGGCCTCGCAGGCGCTCTCCAGGAGACCAGGCCCCGACGCGCGATGAACGTCGATCGCCGCACCGATGATCCGCTCGGTGAGCGCGCCATGGACCAGCCTCGTCCCGCGTCCGTTGCCGCTCATGACACTCTCCCCATTCACTCTCCGCGTGCTCCGCGGTGAATCGAATGGCGCATCATCACAACTCCACGTACGCCCTCAACCCCTGCAGCCCGCCTTCCCGTCCGAAGCCGCTCTCCTTGAACCCTCCGAACGGGCTCGCCGGGTCGAACTGGTTGTACGTGTTCAGCCACACGACGCCCGCCTTGAGCCGGCGCGCGATGTCAAAGATCTTTGATCCTTTATCCGTCCAGACGCCCGCCGCGAGCCCGTACGGCGTGTTGTTCGCACGCGTGATCGCCTCTTCCGGCGTGCGGAATGTCAGCACGGCGAGCACCGGCCCGAAGATCTCCTCGCGGGCAATGACGTGGCTGGGCTGCACACCCGTGAAGAAGCACGGCCGATGCCAGTAGCCCTTCGTCGGCAGCGGGTGCCCGTTCACCTCGTGCAGCTTCGCTCCCTCGGCCCGCCCCGCGTCGACGTACCGGCAGATCGTGTCCAGTTGCGGGCGGCTGTTGATCGCGCCCACGTCCGTGTTCTTGTCGAGCGGATCGCCGACGCGCAGCGCCGCCATCCGGATCTTCAGCTTTGCGACGACCTCGTCGACCACCGATTCCTGCACGAACAGCCGCGACCCGGCGCAGCACACGTGCCCCTGGTTGAAGAAGATCCCGCTGATGATCCCCTCGACCGCCTGGTCGATGCTCGCGTCCTCAAAGATGATATTGGGGCTCTTCCCGCCCAACTCGAGCGTCAACCGCTTGCGCGTCCCCGCCGTCGCCTTTGCGATCCGCTTGCCCACCTCCGTCGAACCCGTGAAGGCGATCTTGTGCACGCCCGGGTGGTTCACCAGCGCCGCGCCCGTCCGCCCGTCCCCCGTCACGATGTTCACCACGCCGGGCGGCAGGTCGATCTCGCGCAGAATCTCCGCCAGCCGCAGCGCGGTCAGCGGCGTCGTCTCCGCGGGCTTGAGCACGCACGTGTTGCCGCACGCCAGGGCCGGCGCCAGCTTCCACGCCGCCATCAGCAGCGGAAAGTTCCACGGGATGATCTGCCCGCACACGCCGACCGGCCGCGGCGTCCGCCCCGCGAACGCGAACGGCAACTTGTCCGCCCACCCCGCGTGATAGAAGAAGTGCGCCGCCGCCTGCGGGATATCGATGTCCCGCGATTCCTTGATCGGCTTGCCCCCGTCCATCGTCTCGAGCACCGCCAGCTCGCGGGCCCGCTCCTGCATCCGCCTCGCGATCCGGAAGATGTACTTGGCCCGCTCGGTCGGCCGTAGCGCCGCCCACTTCGGCTGCGCCGCCGCCGCGGCCTTCACCGCCGCGTCCACATCCGCGTCGGATCCCTGCGCGATCTCCGCGAGCGTCTCCTCCGTTGCCGGATTGACGGTCCGAAAGTACGCCCCCTTCTTCCCTTTGCCACTCTGCCACTTTGCCACTCTGCCACTTCTTGGATCGACGAACTTCCCACCCACAAAATGCCCGTACCGCGCGGCGATCTCCACCTTCACCGTCTCGGGAGCGGGGGCGTAGTCCCATGCGGGCTCGGCGGGAAGGGCTTCAGGTCGGCTGGTCGTTGTCGTCATGGCTGCCTCACGATATCACCCCCGGAAGCCCGGGAAGTTTCGAGATCGCGCGCGACGGGATTGCCGCACTCGGTGCAGACATCGGAAACGCCGATCGGATATCCGCATTGAATGCACCGCCCGACCCGCCGGCGCCGCGACCGGCGCCATTCCCGGGTGCCGAAGAGCGCCACCCACCACAGGCCCGCGAACGCGATCGTGTTCGCCGCAAACCCCGGCCACTCCGGCCGCAAAGGCAGTCGCCGCCAGGGCTCCATCCGTGCACCGGCCTCGTGCACCGCCCCGGGCCAGATGCCATGCCGCCACGCCTCGCCGAATCCTCCCCAGGAGAGCGACGCCCACGGAGCCGCGTGCGGCTCGAGCCAGGTCATCGAGTGGAATGGCCACCCGGCCCGCCAGATGTTGAACATCGTCTTGTTCACCGGCGGGTTCTGGATGAGTCCGTAGTGCTGATCGATTCGCAATCCGTACCGGCTCGCGACCGCGCGAACATCCCCGGTCCAGTCCGTCGTGAACGGCACGCGCCACGGCCCGCCGCCCTCCATGCGGAATCCCGGCGGTACTGTCGCAGGATGCGTCGTGATGAGGCACGCCGCCCAGGCCACGGAAACGTTGACGATCGCGCCGAGGAACAGCAGGAAGAGCAGCCCGGCGCACCTGCGCGCCCGTGCCCCGTCGCTCGCGCTCCGGGCGCCCACGTGCATTCACGCCTCCGAGAAGTCGTACCCGGCCATGTAGCGCCCGGTCTTGAGCTTGAAGAGCTGACGCAGAATGTCGTTGGCCAGCGTCGAGGCCCCGATCCGGAAGTACTCCGGCGTCATCCACGGGTTCGGCGCGCCCGCCACGGGCATCGTCTCTTTGACCATGACGAGGTACTGCAGCGCCTGCTTCGCCGTGCGGATTCCCCCCGCGGGCTTCACGCCGATGACGCGCCCGGACCGCAGGTACTCATCCCGCACCGACTCCAGCAGCACCAGCGTCGACGCCAGCGTCGCCGCGGGCTGCACCTTTCCCGTACTCGTCTTGACGAAATCCGCCCCGGCCCCGATCGCCAGGTCGCTCGCCCGTCGCATGCCGTCGTACGTCTCAAGCTCACCGGTCTCAAGAATGACCTTCAGGTGTGCCGCGCCGCACGCGGCTTTCACCTCGCGGATCTCCTGCGCGACCTCCGCGTACCGCCCGGCGAGGAACGCCCCGCGGTTGATCACCATGTCGATCTCGTCGGCGCCGTCCGCCACGGCTCTCGCCGTGTCATCCAGCCGCACGCTCAGCGGGTACTGCCCGCTCGGGAACCCCGTCGCGACCGACGCGATCCGCACGCGACCGGAAGTATGGGCCCCCGGCCCGTACGCACTCTCCAACTCCTCCTTCGCCACCGCCACAAGGCTCGGGTACACGCACACCGCCGCGGCCGACGGAACGCGCAAACCCAGCACCTCCTCGTCGTTCTCGCACGGCCGCACCGCCTTGCGGCACAGGCTCCGCACCTTCTCCGGCGAGTCCTTCCCCTCCAGCGTTGTCAGGTCGATCATCGACATCGCCAGCAGCAGCCCGCGCAGCTTCGACGACGTCTTGATCGACCGCTTCGTGAACGACGCGGCACGCTGCTGAAGCATCACGGGATCGACGGTGGGGCAGCCGATGGCCATGCCCGAAGCATAGTTCGCGTGCGCCCACGTCGGTCCGCGACCCCGATCACGAGGCCGCCTCGCCGACCGGACGACGCCCGGTGACCAGCTCCACGAATCGGCTGATCGCATCTGTGCACCGTTCCGCCAGCGCCGGCTCCGTCCACAGGTCGTTGTGCCGCCCGCCCTCGATCTCGGCGATCCGCCCGTCCTTCGCCGCGCCCGCAATCTCCCGCCCGTCCGTGATCGGGCAGACCTCGTCCTCCGTCCCGTGCAGCACGAGCAGCGGGCACGCCATTTCCGCGGCGAACTTCGCCCGGTCAAACCCGGTCAACAACCCTGCCGACCCTGACAGGATGCGGAACGCCAGCCCGAGCAGCCCGAACGCCGGCAGCAGGTTCGTGCGCCAGGGCAACGCCCGCGCCCGGAGCACGTTGCGCGCCGGTGTCGGCGCCAACCGGTAC
>CAZMPE010000312.1:0-4013 GCA_964567955.1 uncultured Phycisphaeraceae bacterium
CCGTCACAGCGCCCCGCTCCACCAGAAGGCGCTCGACCGTCCCGGCGATGACTTCGATCTCGGGGCGCGACGCGATCAGGGACTGCACGGCCTCGGCGTAAGCATGCTTGTCGCACTGTGCGCGGGGACCGTGCACCGCCGGGCCGCGCGAGGTATTGAGTACCTTGAACTGGATACCGGTCGCGTCGGTGGCAAGCCCCATCAGCCCGCCGAGCGCGTCGATCTCGCGCACGAGTTGGCCCTTGGCCAGGCCGCCGATCGCCGGGTTGCACGACATGACGCCGGTCTTCGCCGGGTCGATGGTCACGAGCGCGACGGACCCCGGCTCGGGGATGAGATTCGCGGCGGCCCACGCGGCTTCCACTCCCGCGTGCCCGCCCCCGATGACCACGACCTGATACGACTTCTTCGGCACGGCGGATGGTACGCGCCGCCCTAGTGGGCGTTGCGGTGGACGAAGCCGCGGAAGACCGTCAGCCACAGGATGCGCATGTCAAACCAGAGCGACCAGTGCCGGACATAGAACAGGTCGTACTGGACCCGCTTGCGAAGGCTCGTCTGGCCCCGCAGCCCGTTCACCTGGGCCCACCCGGTCATGCCCGCCTTCACGTGCTGACGCAGGATGTACCCGCGCCAGTCCTCGCGGAACTTCTCGATCAACTCCGGGCGCTCGGGACGCGGCCCCACCAGCGACATCTCGCCCTTGAGCACATTGAACAACTGGGGCAGTTCATCGAGGCTCGTCCGGCGCAGCCACCGGCCGATCGGCGTGATCCGCGGGTCGTTCCGCTGCGTCCAGCCGTTGGCGTCGCCGAGCGGCGCGGCGAGTTCGTCGTCGACGAGATACATCGTGCGGAACTTGAAGATCGTGAACGTCCGGGCGCCGAGGCTCACCCGCTGCTGCCGGAAGATGGCCGGCCCGGGCGACGTCCAGTAGACAATCGCCGCGATCACCAGCATCACGGGGCCGAAGATCGCGAGGGCGATGAGCGCACCGATGAAGTCGAGAATCCGCTTGCTGAGCCCGCCGAGCCCCGACTGGCTCGACTCGCGGTAGCTGAGGATCGGCATGCCGTCGAGTTCGTTCACGATCATGCTCTGCGGCACGAACCGCGGATGAACATCCGGGACGATCCGCACATCCACCGCGAACTTCTGCAATCGCTGCAGCAGCCCCGGGACCGCCGCGGACGCCGCGGTCGGGAGCGCCAGGTAGACCGCGTCGACCGGGTGAGCCTCGAGCATCTCCTCCAGAGTGTCGAGCCCCCCCAAGATCGGCTTGTCCAGGCATCTGGGCCGCCGGGCCGCGGCATGGTGCGATATGAAGTAGTTGACGTGCAGGCCCGTCCAGGAGTTGCGTTCCAGCGTTCGCGAGACGATCTGCCCCAGTCGGCCGACCCCGATGACGGCGACGTGCCGGAGGTTGTACCCGCGCCGGCGCGCCGCACGCAGCACGAATCGCACCAGAGTGCGCTCCAATGACAGAACGATCGGGAGCAGCACGGCCAGCGACCCGAACTGCACTCGCCCCGCATGGAGGCGCGTGCCGCGAACCTCGGGGGCGCCGTACGGCGTGCTCCCACCGATCAGTTCCTGATTGCCGATGGCCCAGAAGACAAACATCACGAGCCCGATCGTGATCACCGAAGCCTTGAGAATCTGGAACCACTCATTCGGCAGCGAGCGGTCGCGCCGAGGGCCGTACAGCGCGCTGTAGGAAAGGACCAGCAGCCCGATCGGCAGGGCCAGGAGCCACATGGGCTCCTTGATCAGCCAGTTCTCCCAGCTGTGCGCGAAGAAGCCCTCCACCGTGACCCGGCGCACCGCCCAGGCGAGATAACACGCGATCACGATCGCCACGCCGTCGACGCAGCCGAGCAGTGTCACGAAGAGCTGCTGTTGTCTCTTGAGCATTCGTCCGGCTTCCGAGCCGCCCTTGCCCCGGTTCCCCAGGAGTCCATTCCGAGGCGGGCACTGTGCGGCAGTTCGCGCGAGTTGTCAAATCCGGGCGATGCCCGCGTCATCGGCGATCCCGGCCGGCTCCGGCCAGATTCTACGATGACGCCGCCCCGGATCCGCCGGGCCAGTCGCGGCCCGTCCGTGGACCGGGGAATCGCCGCACGAGCCGCTGCAGCGCCTCGCGCTCGGACGCGTTCAGTTCGCGTCCGTCCGGCGGCACGATCTTGACGACCGCGTACAGGTCGCCCGTCCGCCGACCGTCACCAAGTCCGCGCCCTTTCAGCCGCAGCTTCATGCCGCTGGGCGTCCCGGGCGGGATCGTCAGGTCAACCGAACCCTCCAGGGTGGGGACCGTGACCGTGGCTCCCAGCGTCGCCTCTTCAATCGAGAGCGGCAGGGCCAGGTACAGGTCCAACGAGGGTTCGCCCTCTCCGCCTCCGGCCGGGTCGCCCCGCCGAAAGAGAGGGTGGGTTCGGACGCGGATGGTCAGGATCAGGTCCCGACTCCCGCCCGCCACCGACGCCTCGCCGCCCGCGCCTCGAATGCGGAGCTTGGCGCCGTCGTGGATTCCCCTCGGGATCGTAACATCAATCGTCCTCGATTGCGAGCCCGAAACCACCCGAAACCGCTCCGTCCCGCCGCGAGCCGCCGTCAGAAAATCGATTTCAAACTCGTGCGTCGCAGGTTCGGGTTCGGATCGGCGTGCCGCCCGGGCCCGCTTGCCGGGCCCGCGCGCGGAGCCCGCTCGTCCCCCCATGCCCCCGGAGCGTGCACCGAAGAATGCGTCGAACATCGAACCCAGATCGTCGTAATCGAACTCCGGGCCCGCCCGCTCGCCCCCGACGTTGCTCCACGTGAAATGCGGGCCGCCGCTCGCCGCCGTCGGCGCGGCGTGCCCGAACCGGTCGTAACTCCGGCGCTTCTGCTCGTCCGACAGGACGTCGTACGCCTCCTGGATCTCGTTGAACCGAGCGTGGGCGTCCTGGGACGAGTTCACATCGGGGTGGTACATCCGCGCCAGCTTCCGGTAGGCGTTCCGGATCTCGTCGGCGGTCGCCGAACGGGAGACCCCGAGCACGGAATACAGGTCCCGCGTCGACATGCGCGAGTGTAGGCCTCGCGACGATGCGCACGCCCGTCTCTCAGCCGGTGGCGTCCATCGCGCCGTCGATCAGGTCGAGGATCTGCCGGAGCGCCGAACGCGTCTGGGGATCCGAAGCCAGGACGTCGTACTCGATCCGGAAGTTGCAGGCGTTCAGGGAGCAGCCCTCGAGCCTGTAGGCCGGGCTCGTCAGGACGAGCGTGCACCGGTCGAACTCGCAGGATCGGTAGTAGTGGCCCGTCAAGAACACCGTCTGCGAGACGAACTTCTCGCCGTCGTGCACGATCAGGGGTGGTCCGTCCGGGCGGCTCACGAGAGGTCCGGGAAGAGCTTGCGGACCGTGCCGACCAGGTCCTTGACGTGGCTGACCGACTCCGCCATCAGTTTCTGCTCGTCCGCGTTCATCCGGAAGGTGACGATCCGCTCGACGCCCTTGTCGCCGATCAGCGCCGGAACGCCGACGAAGTACCCCGCTCCCTTCGCGCCCGGGGCGACGCCGAACTCGTCCTCGCAGTACGCGGCCGTCGGGATGATCCGCTTCTTGTCCTTGACGATCGCCTCGACCATCTGGATGGTGCCGCTGGCCGGGGCGTAGTACGCGCTCGTGCCCATCAGCTTGACGATCTCGCCGCCGCCCACCTTAGCCCGGTCCACGCACGCCTTGAGTTTCTCTTCGCTCATCAGTTCCGTGATCGGGATGCCGTGGACACTCGTCAGGCGCGGGAGGGGCACCATGTCATCGCCGTGCCCGCCCAGGAGCAGCGCGGAGATGTCCTCGATCGAGCACCCCAACTCCATGGCGAGGAAGGCCCGGAAGCGCGCCACGTCAAGCGCCCCGGCCTGGCCCATGATGCGGTTGGTCGGAAATCCTGTGACCTTCCAGGCCGTGTACACCATCGCGTCCAGCGGGTTGGAGACGACGATCACGATCGACTGCGGGGCGAACTCGCGG
>CAZMPE010000313.1:0-3981 GCA_964567955.1 uncultured Phycisphaeraceae bacterium
GATCATCGAGAAGGCGGTGGGCAAGGCCGGGTACAAGTGGGGCGAGCAGATCTTCGTCGCCCTGGACCCCGCGACGAGCGAACTCTGGAACGAGGCGGCGGAGAAGGGGAAGAAGGGGTACTGCTTCTTCAAGTCGACCAAGGAAGTCGTGTCGAGCAAGGACATGGTCGAGTTGTGGGCGGGCTGGTGCAAGAAGTACCCGATCCGATCGATCGAGGACGGCCTCGCCGAGAATGACTGGGCGGGTTGGAAGCTGCTCACGGAGAGGCTGGGCGAGACGGTCCAACTCGTCGGCGACGATCTGTTCGTGACCAACCGGAAGTTCCTGCAGCGGGGGCTCGACGAGGGGTGCGCGAACGCGATCCTCGTCAAGGTCAATCAGATCGGGACGCTGAGTGAGACGTTCGAGGCCGTCAACCTGGCGATGAGGAACCGGTATGCCGCCGTGATGTCGCACCGGTCAGGGGAAACGGAAGACGCCACCATCGCCGACCTTGCGGTGGCGACCAACTGCGGTCAGATCAAGACGGGCGCCCCATGCCGCAGCGACCGGAACGCGAAGTACAACCAGTTGATCCGGATCGCGGATGAACTCGGGGACGACGCGGTCTATGGCGGGTCCATGTGGAGCCGCTGACGGGACCTGGCCCGGCAACGGAAGAACCGGGCGGGCCTCACGAAAAAATCGGCGGACATGACGAAAAAGGCGTGTGTACGCGCCGGGGGCGTCGCTGGGGATCATGTCGGATGAACGGATCAGTCGGGAGGCCGGAACGAAGGAACATGGGCCTGCCCGGAAGACTGGAAGACATGACTCTCCTCCGCCCGCCCCCGTCCGGTTACTCGAACCGGGCGGGGGCCGGTCTATTCTTGGGGCATGCAAGGGTCCGGGGCACCGCGCGCGGATCAACGCCGCGAACTCATTCATCGCGGGGCGAAGTTCGATCTGGAGATGGTGACCGTGGTGGGCCCGGGCGGGCGGCCGATCCGGCGCGAGATCGTGCGTCACCCGGGAGCGGTCGTCATCCTGCCGCTGCTGGAGAGCCCGGACGGGATCGGGGTGGTGTTCGTCCGCAACGAGCGGATTTCGGTGGGACAGACGCTGCTCGAACTGCCGGCCGGCACTCTGGAGCCGATGGAGCGGCCTGAGGAGTGCGCGGCCCGGGAACTGGCGGAGGAGGCGGGGTACGAGGCCGCAACTCTGACGGGCCTGGGGCGGTTCCATACAACGCCGGGGATGACCGATGAACTGATGTGGGTGTTCGTGGGCCGGAGTCTGCGGCATGTCGGGCAACGGCTGCAGGAAGATGAGCGGATGACCGTTCACCCTGTGCCGGTGGTTGAGGCGATGAAGATGGTGGATCGCGGGGAGTTGATCGACGGCAAGTCGATCCTGACCCTGCTGCTGGCCCATCGGATGGGCCTGCTCACTTAGTACGGAGGCGACGCGTCGGATGGGCTGGGAAGACCGGGGTTACGGCCGGGGGGGCGGGGGGCGCGGCGGGTTCCGCTCGGCGCTGCGTCGCGTCTTTGGCGACGGCGAGAACGTTCTCGACTGGGCCTTCCCGCTCTACACGGCGTGGGGGATCCGGGTCAAGATTCACCTGATCTTCGTGGTGATGATCATCGCCGAGTTGATCTCGTCGCTGGTCCGTTCGAACATCGGCGTCGCGTACATGATGCTGGGGATGGGGAGCCTCTTCCTGATCGTGCTGCTGCACGAGTACGGGCACTGCATCGCCTGCCGGTGGGTCGGCGGGACGGCGGACAAGATCCTGATGTGGCCGCTGGGCGGGCTGGCCTACTGCGTGCCGCCGCACCACTGGCGGCCGAGCCTGATCACGACGCTGGGCGGTCCGGCGGTGAACGTGCTGCTGCTGCCGATCTTCGGGCTGCCGCTGCTGCTGCTGTCGGGGACCGAGGCGGTGCTGTTCAACCCGTTCGACCCGGGCACGGCGATGAGCGCGGTGTACATCGGGGGCCGGCAGCCGTTCTGGCTCTTCGCGCTGTGGTGGCTGTACTACGTCAACTGGCTGCTGCTCGCCTTCAACATGCTCCTGCCGATGTACCCGATGGACGGGGGGCGTGTCGTTCAGGAGTTGCTGTGGCGGAAGATGGGGTATCACCGGGCGACGTCGATCGCGGCGAGCACGGGGCTGGTGATCGCCGTCGTGCTGTTCGTGGTGGCTTCGATGAACCAGCAAACGACGCTGCTGGCGATCGCGCTTTTCGGCGGGCTGACATGCTGGGTGGAGAAGCAGCGGCTGAAGCAGACGGTCGAAGACCCGGCGATGGCCGGGTACGACTTTGATCGCGGGTGGCGGGGGATGCCCGGCGCGGACGCGGAGGAACGGGACGAGAAAGCGGAGGAGAAGCGACGCCGGCGCGAGGCCGACGAGCAGGCCCGGCTGGACGCGATCCTCGCCAAGATCGCGAAGACGGGGATGGGGAGCCTGACGCGTCGTGAACGATCCTGGCTCCGGACCGCGACGGAGCGGAAGCGTCGCGGATAACATCCGCGCCCCGGAGTTCCGAATGACACCGGGAGCGCCGGCGCAGCGTCGCGCCGGCCAGGACCAGCCGACGCGATCCCGCCATGGGCATTTACGACCGCGATTACATCCGCGACGGCTCCCGATCGGGCAGGTCGATCGGGATGCCGCGGCTGCTGTCGTTCAACGGCTGGCTGATCCTGAGCAATGTGGCGGTGTTCCTGCTGACCATCGTGGCGGCGCGGGCGCCGGTCGCGGTCTACTTTGAAACGCGCCTGAATCAGACGATTCCCGCGACGGCGACGCTCGATGTCGAGCCCGTCTATCGCGACAGCCAGATGCGCCCGGTGTCGAGCCTGCGCGGGATGCGGGTCCCCGGTGAGGTGTACCGCTTTGTATTCGTGCGCGGCAACCCCGAGCCGGTCGGGATCGAGGTTCACAGGCTGCATGATCCCGTCTCGGCGTTCGGGTACTTCTCGACATGGAGCGGGTTCTTCGGGATCGAGATGTGGCGGTTCGTGACGTTCCAGTTCCTGCACGCCAACTGGGTTCACCTGGCGATGAACATGTTCGGGCTGTGGGTCTTCGGGGGGATCGTCGAGTCGCAACTCGGGTTCAAGAAGTACGCGGCGTTCTATCTGGTGTGCGGGATCTTCGGGGCCGTGGGGTACCTCGCGCTCAACTTCCTTGGCGCGGGGCTCGGCCTGCAGCTTCCGGGGTTGCTCTTCGACAACCTGCGCACCCCGCTGGTCGGGGCGTCGGCGGGGGTTTTCGGCGTGATCATGGCGTGCGCGTACATCGCGCCGCAGGAGCGGGTCATCCTGATCCTGCTGCCCGTGCCGCTGCGGCTGTGGATGTTGGCGTACGGGTATGTGGCGATCGCTGCGTTCAACCTGCTGAGCGGCGGGCGGAACGCGGGGGGCGACGCGGCCCACATCGGGGGCGCCGTCGCGGGGTACTTTTTCATCCGCAACTCGCACCTGCTGCGCGATTTCTTCGACATCTTCGGGGACTCGCGCAAGCCGCCGGCTCGCGGGGACGACCGCGAGGTGGACCGGATCCTGGACAAGACCCGGGCGGAGGGCATCGGCAGCCTGACCGAGGCGGAGCGGGAGACGCTGCGGCGTGAAACGGAACGGCAGCGCCGGCCCTGACAGCCCCATGAGTGCGCCGATCCAGTTTCAGATCCTCGCCCGATCCGCTTCGACGGGGGCCCGGACCGGGCGCGTGACGACGGCGCACGGGGCGTTCGATACGCCGGCGTTCATGCCGGTGGGGACGCGCGGGAGCGTCAAGGGGCTGCTGCCCGATCTGGTGGCGCGGGCCGGGTCGCAGATCGTCCTGGCCAACACGTACCACCTGCTGCTGCGCCCGGGGCCGGAGATCGTCGAGCGGCTCGGGGGCCTGCACCGGTTCATGAACTGGCCGGGGCCGATCCTGACGGACTCGGGCGGCTACCAGGCCTATTCGATGGCGGACCTGAACGCCG
>CAZMPE010000314.1:0-3959 GCA_964567955.1 uncultured Phycisphaeraceae bacterium
CAGCAGATCCTGGCAGGTCTCGATCACCAGCACGTCCACACCGCCGTCCAGCAGGCCCCTGGCCTGCTCGCGGTAGCTGTCAAAGAGGGCATCCCACGTCGTGTTGCCGAGGGTGATCAGTTTGGTCCCCGGTCCCATCGATCCGGCGACGAATCGCGGACGGTCCTTGGTCGAGAGTCGGTCGCACGCCGCGCGGGCCACCTCGCCCGCCAGCTTGTTGAGCGTGTAGGTTTCGTCGGCGATGCCGAACTCGGCGAGGACCAGCTTGTTCGAGCCGAACGAGTCGGTCTCCACCACGTCGCACCCGGCCTCCAGGAACGAGGCGTGGATCTCCCCGATGACGTCCGGACGGGTCTTGACGAGTATGTCCGTGCAGTTCTCGCAGCCGCAGTAGTCGGCGTGCACGTCCAGATCCCGCGTGTGGATCGATGTCCCCATCGCCCCGTCAAAGACGAGGACTCGCCGGGCTAGTTCGTTCAGGAAACGGCTGGGCATGCGTTCTCCGGCCAGTGGGGGGATCGGCAATGGTACTTCATCCGTTTAGCCGGATCAAAGGATGAAATACCCTTACCGCCCCGCGAAGTCCGGAAATCAAACGACCCGGCGATTGCCGGGTCGGAGAGGAACCGAGGATTGAGCGGCGGTCACGCCTTCTTCTTCGCGTCCTTGAAGTAGTTGCCCTGGAACTTGCGCTGGAACTTCTCGACGCGCCCGGCGGAGTCAACGAAGGTCTGCTTGCCCGTAAAGAACGGGTGGGACCCCGACCAGACTTCAACGTGCATCTCGGGCACCGTGGCCCCGACGGTCATGACGACCTCGCCGTTGTGAAAGACCTTGCAGTTGTGATACTTGGGGTGCACGCCGCTCTTCATGGCCGGTCTCCGGAGATTCAGAAGGGCCCAAGTCTAGGCCCGGCGCACCGGCCGGGGAAAGGCCGGCCGATCCGGGCGTCGGGAGCATCGGCTACCCTCTGACCGATGGCCCGCAAGCCCTCCCAACCAGCCCCGAAGAAGGCCGGCAAACCGGCGTCCAAGCCCGTCAAGCCGGCGCGGATGGTCGAGGTGAAGCCGGACACGCGCGCGTCGGAGGGCATCCCCCGGGCGATCCCGCTCGCCCTGGAGGACATCATCGGGCAGGAGCGGCCGCTCAAGTCGCTGCGTACGGCGATGGAGTCCGGAAAGCTCCACCACGCGTGGATCTTCTCCGGTCCGACGGGAGTGGGCAAGTTCACGACGGCCCTGGCGTTCGCGGCGACGCTCTTGCAGGCGAAGGGCGAGGGCGGCCTTCTCGGGGAGGCGGAGCCCAACCCGCACGTGGCCCGCCTGCTGGCGACGGGGACCCATCCGGACCTGCACGTCGTCACCAAGGAACTCGCCTCCGTCAGCCGCGACGACAACGTGCGCAAGCAGAAGCAGCGCAACATCGCCCTGGAGGTCGTGCGTGAGTTTCTCATCGAGCCCGCTTCGCGCACTCGGGTGATCCCCGTCGAATCCGCGGCGGGCAAGGTCTTCATCATGGACGAGGCGCACCTGCTCGACGCGCCCGGTCAGAACGCGCTGCTCAAGACGCTCGAGGAGCCTCCGGTCGGCACCGTGATCATCCTCGTGACGGACTCCGAGGCGGAACTGCTGCCGACCGTCCGCAGCCGCTGTCAGCGCGTGGAGTTCACGCGCCTGCCCGAGGCGGCGTTCAAGCGCTGGCTCGCGGCGAGCGGTCTGCTCAAGGAGCCGGGCGTCGACCGCGCCTTCGTCGAGCGGTTCGCCGACGGCGCGCCGGGCGCGGCCGTGCTGGCGGTCCGCAACGGCCTGAGCGCGTGGCGCGGATCGCTCGAGCCGCTGCTCGTCGCGGCAGACCGGGGCGAGTTCCGCCTGGACCTTGGTCCCACCCTCGCCAACCTGGTGAACGAGAACGCCAAAGCCAGGGCCGACGAGAGCGAACTGGCCAGCAAGGACGCCGCGAACAAGGCCGCGGCGAGGCTGATGTTCCGCCTGCTCGCCGACCGGTACCGGGAGCGGCTGCCCGACGCCGGGGCGCGTGAGGGCGCGCTGCGCGCGGTGGATCTGATCACGGAGGCCGAACGCCAGGCCGACGCGAGCGTGCAACTGCCGTTCGTGATGGAGAATCTGGCGGCGCGGCTGGCCGGCGGCTAGGCCGGATCAGGCCTGGAGGCTGATGGCGGGCTTGGTGCCGGCCGGCGCCTCGGCCGTGAGGGTCGCGGTCGGACCGCGCCGCTCGGCGGCGAGCTTCTGCATCGCCATCACCCACGTCTCACGCTCATACTCGAGCAGCTTGATCACGCTGTCGACCTTGGCCGGGCTCTTCTCGAAGCTGGCTTCGATGAGCGTGTTGAGCATGAACGTGAGGATCGAGCGGACCCGTGCGGCGAGATCGGCGTCGACCTCGGAACGGATCGTCGTCATCAGTTCGACGAGGATGTTGCGGCACTGCGTGAAGCCGTTGTAGCTGGCCTCGTAATCCTTGTTGGTCAGCCCGTCGCGCCCCTGCGTCGCGAAGCGTATCGCTCCGTCGAGCAGCATCAGCCGGAGTTCTTCCGGCGCGGCGGTCAGCACGCGGGTGCGCAGGTAGGCGTTGGCGGTGTCGTGGCCCATGTGGAGTTATGAATCGGTGCCCCGGGGAGGCGACTTGAGCGTGGAGTCAACCCGTGAGGCTTTGAAGCTGAGAAATCGAACCCTGCTGGGCCTGGAGCTGGCCGATGGCCCGTTCCATGGCGAGGAACTGACGCTCCAGGATGGCCCTGCGGTTCGCCAGGCGGCTGTCGATGCTCTCGATGCGCCGCTGTTGCGATTTGATCAGATCGTCGAGGCTCTTGGTGCGGCCCGTCAGGACGCCGTCGATCGAATCGAGGTACGTCTTGGCGAGTTCCTCCAACTGCCCCGCCACACCAAGGGACGTGAACTCGTCCTTGGCGTCCGGATTGTTGGCCGTGCCGCCGTTGGGAAGCGTGATGTTGTCCTTGGGCTTGAGCACGCGTGCCGCGAACAGGTCGGCGACGCCCTGGGAGTCCTGCTCGAGAGCGGTGCGCAGCGCGTCGCGATCAAGCTCAAGCTTGCCGCCGGAACCGACCGTCACGCCGACCTGGGCGAGGTTCTGGAAGGACCCCGAGACGCCGATCGCGTCCGCCTGGATCGTCGAGTAGAGCACGTTCCGGAGGTTGAGCGCCGTCGAGTCGCCGATGAGCGGGCCCTTGGCCTTCGTCTCTTCGACGTAGCGTGTCTGCTGCTTGATCCGGTCGATCGTCGAGTTGAAGGCCGTCACGAACTTGTTGACGGCCTCTTCGATGGCGGCGGTGTCGCGCGAGATGGTCAGGGTCACCGGATCGGGGTCGACGCTGTTGAGGTCGATGGTGACGCCGTTGATGACCTTGTCCAGCGTGTTGCTGGAGCCGGAGAGCAAAACGGCCTTCGCCGGGTCCGACGCCCCGAAGAACACGCGCGAATCGCGGCCCGGGTCGAGCGTCGATGCGCCCAGATCGAACGCGCCGGTGTCGATGATCATCCGTCCCGCGGCGCCCGACGTCGTCGCCGTCATGCTCAGCCGGAACGGCAGGGAACCCGCCCCGTCGTTGATGACCGTCGCCGAGATCCCGACGCCCGCATCGTTGATCTTCTGCGCGATCTTGTCCAGCCCGTCAGTCGCGGCGAACGTCACCACACGCTCGAACGAACCGTCGATCGTCCCCGTCTCGCCCGCCACCGAGGCCTCGCCCTTGAGGCGCAGCTTGGCGGCGACGGAACCGGTGGAATCCTCGACCCGGATCTTGAGCGCGCCGCCGCCCGGGTTGGGCTCGTACAACTCGATGCCGTCGCCCTTGCTGTTGATCCGCGCCCGCACGCGAAGAGTTGTGCTGTTGATGCTCTTGATCACGTCCGCGATGCTGGTCGCGGAGTCCGTGATGTTGATCTCCTGGGTCGCCCCGGTGGAATCAAAGATCTTGAACT
>CAZMPE010000315.1:0-3945 GCA_964567955.1 uncultured Phycisphaeraceae bacterium
TCGCCACCTCGAGCAGCGTGCCAATGGCGGTGCGAAACCCTTCGTCTCCGGCGATCCATGCCAACCCGAGGTCGACGATGCGCGGCCGTGCCAGGTCGCCGTTCTCCAGCAGCACGTTCGACGGCTTGATGTCCCGGTGCACGATGTCCCGCTCGTGCAGCGCCGCCACCGCGCCGCACACCTCGAGCAAAACGGTCAGTGCCACCTCCGGCGCCAACCGGCCGTGCGCCCGAAGCAGCCCGCCCAGCGTCGGGCCGTCGACGTACTCCATCACCAGATACGGGATCCCCTCGACCAGATCCGCGCGGTGCACCGTCACCAGCCCCGCGTGCGCCACCGCCGCCGCCGCCCGCGCCCCATCCAGAAACAATGCAAGGTCCCGGTCATCCGGCATGCCGCGGGCGCTCAGCAGAAACTTGACCGCCACCTCCCGGTCCAGCATCTCGTCCCGCGCCAGCCACACCTCACCCATCCCGCCGCGCCCGATCTCGCGCAGCAACCGCAGCGTCCCGATCCGCCGTGGCACCTCCACGGGCGCACCCACGCCGTCCACCACCGTTCCCCCGCTCAATTGGACGGTTGCGCTTTCCGACATGGGCCCTCGTGCCACAGTCTACAACGGTGCCGCGCCGGTGAGTGACGGGATGAGCGATGCCCGATCACTGTGCGAAGATGGCGGTCCCCGTGGCCGTCCGGGCAAGTTCTCCGAAGTGTGGAACCTGCGAAGTCTTCACCGGATCTTTCGTGTCTCCAGCCACCTCCTCACAATCCCCGCCGTGTACTCCCCCGCCAGCCCACCCAGGAACGGCGCCACATCCGCGTGCCCCTGCTCATCCGCGCGATCCGAGATCGTGCGCACGCACGCAAACGGAATCTCGTGCTCGTAACACACCTGCGCCACCGCCGCCCCCTCCATCTCGACGCACACGGCCGCCGGAACCCGCGACAGCACCTCGGCACGCGCCGCCGCGCCGAAGATCACCCGGTCCCCGCTCGCCACTTCCCCCCGGACGACGCGCCGCCCCGATTCCAATCCCGCGGGCAGGCCTGATCCCTTCCGGCGCAACCCCTCGACCACGCCGCGCAAATCCTCCGACAAGAACCGTTCCGCCGCCTCCGCAAGCCCCTGCGACAAGTTCGTGTCCGTCTCGATTCTCGCCACGCCCAGCAGCGGGATCTCGCACGCCGGAAAGTACGGCCGCGCGTCCAGATCGTGCTGCACCAGCGCCGTCGCCACCACGATGTCCCCGATCCCCAGCCCCGCATCGAGCCCGCCCGCGATCCCGCAGAACACCAGCCGCGTCACCCCGTGCCCGATGATCATCTCCGTCGCCGTCGACGCCGCGGCGACCTTCCCCCAGCGCGAGAACACCGCCACGACCTCCGTTCCCCACAGGTGTCCCCGCACGAATGACCGGCCCGCGCGCTCGGCCACTCGCGCGCCGGCGATCCCCGCCGTCAGCGTCCCCAGTTCCTCCGGCATCGAAGCCATGATCCCCAGCGCCATGACCGCCATTGTTGCGGAATCCGTCGCCCCCCGCGCCGCCCCGTGGTAGTCTGCTGTCGCGACGGGCCACGCCCGCCGCCGTGGAGTCGCGGCCATGATCCGACCGTCCGGTCGAGCCTGGTTCTTTCTCGCCTGCCTCGCGCTCGCGCCCATGGCCGCCGCGCAGCCCCTCCAGCCCGTGCCGCGCACCCCCGGCGAACCGACCCGCCTCCGCCCTCGCGTCGAACCCCGGACCCTCGGCGGCACGACCATCATCCGCGATATCGAATACGCCAACGTCGATGGCGTCAGCCTCCGACTCGATCTCTATCTCCCCCAACCCGCCGACAACGCCCCCGAGGGCGCGCCCGACCGGCGGCAGCCGGCCCTCCACCCGTTGATCGTCTGGATCCACGGCGGCGGCTGGCGCGACGGCGACAAGGGCACCTGCCCCGTGACGGTCCTCACCCGCCGCGGCTACGCGATCGCGAGCATCAACTACCGCCTCACCGGCGTCGCGCCTTTTCCCGCGCAGATTCATGATTGCAAGGGCGCGATCCGCTGGCTGCGTGCCCGCGCCGCTGAACACAATATTGATGCGAGGCGGGTCGGCGTCTGGGGCGCATCCGCGGGCGGGCATCTCTCGGCGCTGATCGGAACTTCGTCGGGCGTGCAGGACCTGGAGGGCGATGTGGGCGGCAACCTCGAGCACGCCGGGCCCGTCCAGGCCGTTTGCAACTGGTTCGGCCCGAGCGACCTGCTGGCGCTCTCGGGCAACGAGTTCGGGGAAGTGGGCCCACTGCTCGACGCGCTGATGGGCGGGCCGATCCGCGACCGTGCCGCGCTCGCCCGCAAGGCCAGCCCGATCACGCACATCGACGCGGGCGACCCGCCCTTCCTCATCATGCACGGCGACGCCGATCGGTTGGTGCCCGTGGGGCAGAGCCATCTCCTCGAGGCCGCGCTCAAGCGGGCCGGCGTGCCCGCCACGCTGCACGTCGTCGAGGGCGCGGGCCACGGATTCCTGGGCCAGGCCGGGTTGGCTCTCTCCGCCGCATTCTTCGACGAGCACCTCAAGAAACAACCCGAGCCCGCACCGATCGAACGGATCGATTTCTCGTTCAAGGTTCCCGCCGGCGGCGACCTCCGCAAGGACGGCCCGCCGCTCATCGTCGCCGATCCGTCGGAGGAGTACGTCTTCGACGGACGCATCGAACTGCCCCCGAAGGACCGGCGAAGCGGCGCCGGCGTCGTCCTCATCGGCGGCGGCCTCGCCAGCGACATGGACTGGCTCATCCCCGCGGATTCAACCATGGACGGCGCCGAGTCCCGCGACGCCGCGCGACTCGCCGCCGCGCTCGTGGAGCGCGGCTTCGTCGTCATGCGATGGACCTCGTTCCGGCGCGATGACCCCCTGCGTGCGCAGGACCCGGCCATGGGCACGCTCTACTCATATGTCACGACTCTGGGCCACGCCCGGCGCGCCCTCTTCGACTTCCGCCAACGCGACCTCGTCGAGCCGGACCGCATCATCTTGATCGGCCACAGCCTCGGCGCCCGCCGCGCCTTCCACATGGCCGAGAGCGACGAGGGCATCGCGGGCGTCGTGGCCCTCGGCGGCGCGGTCCTGGCCCGCACCGGCGTCCGCGGCGGCGAGATCGAAAAGACCGCCTGGCCCGACACGCGACCCGACGATGCCGACGGCAACGGCTCCATCGACGAGCCCGAGTACGAGAAATGGCGCGCCGCCGCGCGCCCCGATGTGGACCTCCCCTTCGCCGACCTCGATTTCGACGGGAACCAGCGCCTCTCGCACTGGGAGATGGCCGCCGCACGCATCGCGCGCTGGCGCGCCGAATCTCAGGACCACCCCAGCCTCGAGCGCGCCGGCGTCGGCCGGCTGGATATCGGCGTCCCCGGCATGACCTGGTGCGAGGACGTCATGGTCGACCGCAACATCCCCGCCCTCATCATCTTCGGCAGCCTCGACCGCTGGTCCGTCCAGGCCCCGTTGCTCAGGAAGCGCGCCGCCGACGCCGCCCTCGCCGATGTCACCGTCCGCTGCTACCCCGACCTCGGGCACCAACTCACGCCGGAGCGCGAGGGCAAGTTCGGCCCCATGTCCGACGAGGTTATCCGTGACGTCGCCGACTGGGCCGCGGCCCACGCGAGGCCCGCCGCTAGCCCTCGCCAAGCACCTTGATCCGCTTGACCGTGTGCCGCGCAATGTTCGGCGCATTCTCGATCCGGCACGCCGCGATGATCCGCTCCGCCTCGTCCGGCGAGTCCGTGATCGTCAGCAGGTCCGCGTCCCCCGGGCTGATCGTCCCCGCGGCCGTCAGTCTCTCGCGCACGAACCCGATCAAAGGCCGCCAGAACTCCTCCCCCATCAGGATGATCGGAAACTGGCTGATCTTCCCCGTCTGCACCAGCGTCGCCGCCTCGAACATCTCGTCGAG
>CAZMPE010000316.1:0-3934 GCA_964567955.1 uncultured Phycisphaeraceae bacterium
GAAGTGGGCGACTTCGGCGATGTGGACGGCCAGCTCCCATCCGTCCGCGGTCGGACGGATCGAGATCGCGTCGTCGTAGTCCTTGGCGTCGGGCGGGTCGATCGTGCAGATGAAGTCGTTGGTCAGGTCGATGCGCTCGATGCCGTCCCGCTTGAGCGCCGCGGCGCCGCGGGATTGCCAGTCGCGGATCTCTTCCTCGAACTTCTTCGTGATCTCGCGGGCCTGCTCGACGCAGTCCTCGGGGAACTCACCGGGCAGGCCGTAGGCGGCGATGACCGCCTGGGTCTCGACATCCGGGCGGCCCGCCTCGCCGAGCACCTCGACGACGACGCCGACGGCGAGCGTGTTGCCCTCCGGGTACTCGACGATCTCGATCTGCACCTTGTCGCCGGCCTTGGCGTTCTTGGCCTCGGCATCGCGGACGACGACCATGCCCGTCAGCTCGCGCCCGTCGGGGTAGACGAGCCACTGCGTGCCCCGCTTCATCAGCTCGCCGGTGAAGTGGGCGCGCTTGCGCTCGAGGATCTCGACGACGATGCCGGTGTAGGGGCTCTGGTCCGGGCCGGCGCGCCGGGCGTCGCGCTTGAGCCGGAGACGGACGCGGTCGCCCGTGAGCGCGTCCGCCGAGTCATCGGGCGGAACGAAGACATCGCCCTCGGAGACCGATTCATCGAGGCGCACGAACCCGAAGCCCTTGGGGTTGCGCTTGAAGACGCCGGTCACCTCGCCGCCGCTGTCCGCAAGGGAAGGGAGCGAGATGCGTCCGTTGTCGTCGCGCTCAAGGACCCCCTCTTGGGTGAGCTGGTCGACAGCCTCGGCGAACTCGTCGCGTTCCTCGATGCCGAGGTCGGCGGCAAGCTGGTCGAGCTTGCGGGGCGTGTAGTTCCGATGGCGGAGGTGGTCCAGGAGACGGCGCTTGAATCGAAGGGGCATGGAGTCTCAGGTGATAGTAAAAGGGGAGGCGCCCGCGGCGGCCTGTACCGCGAGGATAGGCCGGCAACGCCGGAATTCACAGCGTCGGGGGCTCAGGCGGCCTTGGCGCGTCCGAGCCGCTCGACCGTGGACATCAGCCGGCCGACAAGGCCGTCCTTGCCGCCCGCCGCGAGGGCCTCGGCCAGCAGCCGCGAATACCAGACGACCGCCGGGCCGTCGGCCAGAACGCCGCTCGCCCGGCCGGGCTGATCAAACGCGGAACGCAGCAGCACGAGCTGGTGCGCGGCACAAACCTGCCGGGCGCCGCGCGAGGCCTTGGCGGCCATCTCGAGGTAGTGGCGCGGCAGTCGGCCGGAGGGGGACATCGGAATCGCGCGCAGCTGCACGCATTCTTCGAGCAGGGCGGCCGCGCCCGGGCCGAGTCGGCCGATCGTCTGGTTCGCTTCCTCGCTGCCCGACTCGACGGCTTCGAGGAAGAGCGAGGCAACAACCGCGTCCTCCCCAAGACCGTGTTCGAGCAGAAGCGTGACGGACGCGAGGCGGCGGACGAGCGCGCCGCGATCCTCCGGCCGCGAAAGATTCAGCCCCGCCGCGGCGACCGGCATGGCCTCGTGCACGCCCGGCCAGCTCGGCTCGGACTCGGGTTCCGGTTCGGACCGCGCCGGCGTGGCGGTCCAGTTCGAAGCGGCGGACGGTGCGCCGTCGCTCCCGCCGGCGAGGAAATTCTTGGCCTCGGCGACGAGGCGGCTCCCCTCGTTGAAGCAATCGAGAACCACGGACACCTGCTCGAAGTCCGCCTTCACGAGGTCGGAGATCGTCGTGATGCCCAGCCGGCTGAGATTGACAACAGCGGAGGGAGAAATGCCCGGGAGATCATTGATGAGAGCGTCGGCGCGCATGGCTTACCGCCTTTGGACGCCTCCGTTGGACGTGATCGGACGGCCGGCCGCGGGACTTCACCAGATTGCCTGACTGGAATCCTCGACAGTCGTGATCCGCCCGCAGATCCCGCGCAGATTGCCCAGACGCTTCAACCGTCCCATCGGGGGACGGCTACAGCCCGGACGCGTAGGAAGCGAACGTTTCGCGGAACGGGCGCGGCTCGAGCCCGAGGTGTTCGCGAGCCTTGGCCATGGAGGCCGTGGAATCCTGCGAGCCCATGTACGCCATGCCCTCGTCGAAGGGCAGGAGTGAACCGACGCCCATGAGCCGCGCGACGCGTGCAACCCCGACCGCCATCTCGGCTCGGATGCCGAAAGGCGCCAGCGACTGCTCCGCATGAGGGATGTGATCCCGCAGGTGCCGCAGGAGCTGCGGCCAGGTCAGAACCTCGGATCCGACGAGGCAGTAGACCTCGCCGATCGACTCTGCCCGCTCGAGCGCGGCCGCCGCCGCGACCGCGACATCCTCCACGGCCACCGGCTGGACGCGCGGGTCAACGCGGTTGATCGCCGCGAGCGGTATGTCAAAGTCGCTCAAGACGCCGCGCGTGAAGTACGGCAGAAAGAACCACGGCTGCGACGTGCCGCGCACCCAGCCCTTGGCGATCTCGAGGAACTTGCTCCCCGGCCCGTGGATCATGCTCGGTCGCAGGATGGTCCACTCAAGCTCGCTCCGGCGCAGCGACTGCTCCGCCTCGAACTTCGTGCGCTGGTAGGCCGTCTTGCCCTCGTCGTGCACGCCAAGCGCCGAGACCAGGACAAAGCGGTTCGCTCCCGCCTCGCGGCAGGCGGCGATCAGCGACCGGGTCACTCCGGCGTGCATCTTCTGGAACGTCTGGGCGCCCGCCTCGCGGATGATTCCTATCGCGTTGATGCACGCGTCCGCCCCTTCGACGAGTTCATCGAGCGAAGACCGGTCCAGGGCGTCGCCCTCGACGAGCTTGAGACTCGATGGGGCCTTCAGGATCTTCTCCGCGGCCCGCCGATCGCGCACCAGGGCCCGCACGGAATGGCCGCGCCCGAGGAGTTCCCGCACGATGTGCCGGCCGACGAACCCCGCCCCGCCCGCCACCGCGACCGTTCGCTTCTGGTTCATGACGCACAGCTTACGCCCCGGTCCGGTCCCCGGCACGGCCGGGGTAGACTGGCAACATGCCGCTGACGGCCGATCATGTGGAGTTCGCGTACGAGACCGCCCGCCCGGTCCTGCGGGGTGTTTCGTTCGCGCTGCGCCCCGCATCCCTGACGGTCCTCGTCGGTCCCAACGGATCCGGCAAGTCGACACTTCTTCGACTCCTGCTGGGCGTGATCGCGCCGGGCGCGGGTTCGGTCACCATGGATGGCCGGCCCGTCGCCGCGCTGCGCCATGCCGATCGCGCCCGCCGGATCGGCTACATGCCCCAGTCGCCGTCGGTGGCTTTCGGTTTCAGCGTGAGAGAGACAGTGGGGCTCGGGCGTGTCGCGGTCTCGGCGGGGACCGACGCGGACCGGCGCGCCGTGGACGCCGCGATCGCGAGGGTCGGCCTCTCGGCGCGGGCCGACGAGCCCTTCGCGATCCTCAGCGCCGGGCAACGACAGCGGGCGACACTCGCCCGCGTGCTCGCACAACTCGACGGCGGACCACCCGGCTCCCAGGCCCTGCTCGCCGACGAGCCCGTCTCGGCCCTCGACCCGCGCCACGCGATCGGCACGATGGGCCAGCTGCGCGAGCTCGCCCGCACAGGCCTGACCGTCCTCGTCGTCCTGCACGATCTCACGCTCGCGGCCCGCTTCGCCGACGATGCCCTCGTGCTCGATGAATCCGGCCGCCTGGCCGCCGCGGGCCCGGCACGCCAGACACTGTCCCCCGCGACGCTCGACCCCGTTTTCGGCGTGCGGTTCCGGATGCTCGATGGCGCGGCACCCTCCCTGGTCGCGCTCGTCCCCGAGATGTCGCCCGTGGCCCCCGCTCACCCGATAGAATGAGGACCGATGGGAAGGAACCCCCAATACCTGCAGCTGATCCTCGTCGCGGTGATCCTCGCGATCGGCGGCATCGGGTGGATCATCCGGAAGCTTGC
>CAZMPE010000317.1:0-3917 GCA_964567955.1 uncultured Phycisphaeraceae bacterium
TCGATGATCGACTCGAGGTAGTCGCTCGCGATCGCGATCGGGCCCTTGCCCTTGTTGCGGTCGAAGCGGCGGATCAGGTCGACCCACTCGCGCGTCAGTTCCTGCTGCTTGTCGGGCGTCAGGCTGGCGAAGGTCTTCATCGTGGGCCCGAAGTACTCGCGGAAGACCTCAATCTTCTCTTCCGGCGCCCGGAAACGGAAGATGGCCTGGCGCACGGTGCTGCGGATGGAGCCGATCGCGCTGCCGAAGAGAGTCCGCAAGTATGGGTCGGTGCCCCACAGCGAGGGCGGCGACAGACCGGGCGGCGGCGGGGCGTACTTCGAGAAGAGCTTGAACATGTGGCCCACATAGCCGTCGGGCGTCCAACTCGCCAGCGCGATGCGTCCGCCGGGGCGGCAGACGCGCGCGATCTCCGACGCGGCCCGGCCGTGATTCGGCGCGAACATCGAGCCGAAGATGGACGTGACCGCGTCGAACGAAGCGTCGGCAAAGGGGAGTTTCTCCGCGTCACCGACGACGAACTCCACCTTCAGGTGCTCGGCCGCCGCGCGGATGCGACCGCGTTCGAGCAGCGCGGGGACGTAGTCGGCGCCGACGGCCGCGCATCCCTGGCGTGCGGCGGCGATGGCGGCGTTGCCACTGCCCGTCGCGACATCGAGCACGCGCCATCCGGCCTGGAGGTCGGCGGATTCGCAGAGCTGTTCGGCCGAGAAGACGATGCGTGCGGCGACAACGGAGAAATCGCCGGTCGACCAGGCGGCCTGCTGCTTCTGCTTGACGGCCTCGAGATCGGGGGGCGCGCCGGTCGTCTGCGTGGTCATGGTTCGCTCCCGTGGGGTGCGTCGTGCCCGGGCGGCTGCCGGGGCGTTGAAGAGAGGGGCGGGCTCGTTCTCCGACCAAGAGTATGTACCGTCATGTGAAGATCAATCGAGCGGCGCCGGGCGCGCGTTGTTGATGAGGGCCATTCGTTGATGGGTGCCGGTGCGGGCGTCCGGGGCTCCCGGCCGCGGAGCGCTTGGGTTCCGATCGGTTCTCCGCTATGCTGTCGGCGACGCGTCCAGGAGCCCACGATGAGCACTCCATATGCAGGGCGATACCGCCTTGTCCGTCGGCTGGTTTCGAGTTTCGCCGTGCTGGGTGCAGCCCTGGGGGCGAGCGGGCAGACAACCAAGCTCGATGACGCGTGGTTCTTTCCCGATCGCTCGGCCGAACTCAAGGCGCACGAGGGCAAGCCGGCTCCGGCGTTGAAGCTGGGTGAGTGGATCGGCGACAAGGTTGATCTCACGCAGACTCGCGGCAAGGTCGTCGTCATCGACTTCTGGGCGACGTGGTGCGGACCGTGCATGGCCGCGATCCCAGAGAACGTGGAGATGACAAAGAAGTACAAGGATCAGGGGCTTGTTTTTGTGGGGATCCACGACGCCAACTCCGGCTGGGACTCGGCGGCCGGCGTTGTCAAGGACAAGGGGATCAACTACCCGGTGGTCAAGGACGCCGACGGCGGGCTCTCGGCCAAGGCCTTCAACCTCGGGTTCTGGCCGACGTATGTCGTCATCGACCGAGCCGGCCTTGTGCGCGGGGTCGGGCTGATCCCGAACCAGGTTGAGCACGCGGTGAAGCTGCTGCTTGCCGAGCCCGCGCCCGCCGGACTCGCCGGGGAAGGCGTGACCGGCAACGGTCTTGGCCCGGAATGGTACTACGGGGGCGATGACCGCCCGTCGTCGCTCCGGGCGATCGAGGGGGTGCCGATGCCGGCGCTGACCGCTTCGAAGTGGCTGGGCGACGCGCTTGTGCCGGCCGACCTGCGGGACCGTGTCGTCGTCGTTCACTTCGCGTCGTCGGGCAACGGGTTGTCGATGCGGCAGGGGGAGATTCTGGGCGCGCTGGAGCGGGACATGGGCGCGCAGGGCGTGACGGTCGTGACCGTCTGTCCGCCGGGGGACGATTGGGATGCGTGGTCGAAGGAGGTCGCCGACCGGGGGCTTCCGAGCAGACTCTGCCAGGACTCGCCCGTCGCCAAGCCGGGCCCGGCGGGTCTGGGTGCGACAGCGGAAGCCTTCGGGGTCAAGTTCCTTCCCGCGACGATCGTGATGGATCGTTCCGGCGCCGTTCGCGCGGCGGGGGTGAAGGTCGATCGCGTCCGGGCTCTTGCCGGCAAGCTGTTAGCCGAGCAAGCCAAGCCGCCGGGCTGACAGAGCGGCCTGTCCGTACGATCGGCTTGGCCCGCCATGCCATGTCCGTCTCGCACCGTCCGATTTGAATCGCCGAACGAACTCAGCCCGAGACCGGCCCGTTTCAACTTCCGAGGCGCCAACCCGTGACGACCACCCCCACGCCCTCATCTGTTCCCCCGGCGTCGCAAGCGCGAGGAGAGCCGGCCCGGTATTGCCCGTTCGCCGAGACGGTCCGCGTCCACGTGGCCAAGACCGTCGTCGGTCAGCGCGTCGTCGTGGAGCGGATCCTGATCGCGCTGCTGACGGGCGGGCACCTGCTGCTCGAGGGCGTGCCGGGCATCGCCAAGACGCTGCTGGTGCAGGCGATCGCGCGTGCGGTCGACCTGAAGTTCGCGCGGGTGCAGTTCACGATCGACCTGCTGCCCTCGGACATCGTCGGCTCCGAGATCCTCGATCAGAAGGTCGGCGAGTTCCGGATCCACCGGGGGCCGATCTTCACGAACCTGCTGCTGGCCGACGAGATCAACCGCGCCTCACCGAAAGTCCAGTCGGCCCTGTTGGAGGCGATGCAGGAGCGGCGCGTCTCGATCGGGCAGACGACGCACGATCTGCCCGCGCCGTTCCTGGTGATCGCGACGCAGAACCCGGTCGAACAGTCGGGTACTTTCGAGCTCCCCGAGGCTCAGCTGGACCGGTTCATGCTCCGCCACCGGCTGACGTACCCGTCGCCGCAGGATGAGGCCGAGGTCGTTCGGCGTCACCTCGCGCTCAAACTCAAGCGTCAGGGCGAGGGCGCGGTGCCGATGACGGCGTTCGACGCGATCGAGGACGGCGGCCGGCTGCACGTCCGCGACCTGACGGAGGCCATGGCGGCGGTGCAGCGGGTGCACGTCAGCGACGTGTTCGTGCGCGACTGCGTCGAGCTGGTCAACCTGACCCGTCGGCACAAGGACGTGGAGCTTGGATGCAGCCCGCGCGCCGGACTGGCGCTGGTGCAGGCGTCGCGGGCGCGCGCGTACATCCACGGGCGCGATTACGCCATCCCCGAGGATTTCTTCGCCCTCGCCGAGGACGTCATCCTGCACCGGATGCGGCTGACGTACGAGGCGCTGGCCGCGGGCCGAACCCAGGCCGCCGTGCTCGAGGAACTGCTCCGGACTCTGACCTGACGAGCGTCGCCGCCCATGCGCCAGGATTCCCCGCACCTCGGCCCGCCGGACGAACTCGCGCACGGCGAGTTCGAGATGGTGGTGCGCCGGCTTGCCGATGACCTCGCGTTCGGCACCGACCTCTCGCTCTTTGTCGGCTCCGGCCTCGAGTACGCTCAATCGCGGCCCTACGCCCCGGGCGACTCGATCCGGATGATGGACTGGCGGCTGACCGCGCGCCTCGGCAAGCCGTTCGTGAAGGAGTACGAGACGCTCAAGCGGACGAGCATCTACCTCGTCGTCGACACGTCGGCGTCGATGGGGATCTCCTCGACGGCGCTGAACAAGCACGACCTGGCGGTGTGGATCGCGGCGGCGGTCGGGCTGGTGGGGCAACGCCGGCTGAGCCCGGTGGCGCTCATCGGGGGCGGGGAGCGCGAGACGCGCCTGTTCCCGAGCCTGCGCCGGAGCGATCTGTGGCAGGCTCTCGAGCCGTTGCGGACGGGGAGCCACTCCGAGGAGACGCGGCTGTCGGAACGACTCCGGATGCTGGATGTGCGGGCCGACCGGTCCAGCATTGTCATGGTCGTGACGG
>CAZMPE010000318.1:0-3467 GCA_964567955.1 uncultured Phycisphaeraceae bacterium
AGCCCGACACCTGCAGCTTCTGCGACTCGACATCGACCCCGTTCACCCCGTAGTTACCGATCATCGGAACTGACGCGACCAGGATCTGCCCCGAGTACGACGGGTCGGTCAGCGACTCCTGGTACCCGCACATGGCCGTGTTGAAAACGACCTCCGCCACCGAGACGATCTTCTTCCCCACGGCCCCGAAACCCCGCCCCGCGAAGACGGAGCCGTCGGCCAAAGCGAGACGCGCCACGGGGCGGGAAACGGTCGAACCGGTCGGCTTGGTCTGCGGCATCGGTACAGTGTAAGCACGCACATGGCCGGCTTGTTCGGACAGGACCCGGAACTCGACGAAGCGGCGATCGCCGCCGGGGTCTTCGTCCGTGTCGCCGTCGAACGCGGCATGGACCAGCGGATCGACGACGGTCTGACCTACCTCGCCCAGCCGGGCGGCGACCCCATCGCCGTCGGCGAACGCGTGGAAGTCCCCCTCGGCCGGCGCAACGCCAGGACAGCCGGGATCGTCGTCCGCGTCGGTGGACGCGAGTTGCTCGAGGACCTGCCTGCCTCCAAGGTCAAGAGCGTCCTCCGCCGCACCGGCTCGCGCCTCCCCGAACCGCTCATCGAACTCGCCCGCTGGATGGCCGAGTACTACGTCGCCCCGCTCGGCATGGTGCTCGCCACCATGATCCCCGCCGCCGTCAAGCAGGCCGTCGGCCGCGTCCGCCGCATCGAGATCGAACGAACCGTCCCCGAAGCCGCCGCCACCCTCATCGCCGCCAGACCGCTCCCCCCCACCGCCGCCGCCGCGTGGGAGGCAATTGCCCTCCTGCCCGACGACGCCTTCCCCGTTGATCCCGAGGCCCTCGTCGCCAGGCTCGGCCTGCCGAACCTCGGGCCCGTCAACCGCCTCGTCCGTCTTGGCCTCCTCAAGCGCACCGAGAGGTCCGACATCCGAACCGGCCGGCCCGTCTGGGAGCACACCCGCGTGCAATCCGCGGCCTCCGTCATCGTCCCCACGCCCGCCCAGAACGCCGTCATCAACGGCGTGTGTGATTCGCGCGGCGCCTTCCGCGGCCACCTGCTCCGTGGCGTCACCGGCTCGGGCAAGACCGAGGTTTACCTGCAGGTCATCGACCGCGTCCTCCGCCAGGGAAAGTCCGCCCTCGTCCTCGTCCCCGAGATCTCCCTCACGCCGCAGACCGCCACCCGGTTCATCGACCGGTTCGGAGATGCCGAACGCCGCGGCGTGGCGGTCCTTCACTCCGGCTTCGCCGCCTCGCAGCGACATCGCCAATGGGCCCTCGCCTCGTCCGGTGCCGCGCCGGTCGTCGTCGGCGCCCGCTCGGCCGTCTTCGCCCCGCTCCAAAGACTCGGCCTGATTGTCGTCGACGAGGAGCACGACGGCGGTTACAAGCAGGACCAGGTTCCCCGGTACAACGCCCGCGACGTCGCCATCAAGCGGGCGCAGATCGAATCCTGCCCCGTCGTCCTCGCCTCCGCGACGCCGTCGCTCGAGAGTTGGGCCAACGCGGACGGCGGCTCCAGCGCCCGCTTCGCGCTCTGGGAACTCGATGACCGGGTCGGAGGCGGCCGCCTGCCCGATGTCCAGATCATCGACCTCGCCGAGGAGCGCAAGACCGCGCAGCGCCAGACCGGCCTTTCTCCCTTCCATGTCATCGGCCCGCGCCTCGACGCCGCCATCGCACAGACGCTGCGCGCCGACGGGCAGGTCATCCTTCTCCTCAACCGGCGGGGCTACGCGAACTACATCTGCTGCCCGGATGCCAACTGCGGCTGGGTTCTCCACTGCGACGACTGCGACGCCGCGATGGTGCTGCACCGCTCCGGGGGAGGCGGCGTGCCGGTCGGCGGGCTGCTCCGCTGCCACCACTGCCTCTCCGAACGGCTCGTCCCGCGAGACTGCCCCGTTTGCGGCAAGCGGACGACCGACCTCGGGGCAGGCACCCAGCGGCTGGAGGAGGAACTCGCCGAGCGCCTCTCCCGCCTCGGGCTCGACCCGCGCAAGGCCATGCGCCGCCTCGACAGCGACACCATGAAGACCGGCCGAGACTACTTTGAGGCCCTCTCCCGGTTCGGCGCCGGCGAGATCCGGCTACTCCTCGGCACCCAGATGATCGCCAAGGGCCTCGACTTCCCCAACGTCCGCCTGGTCGGCGTCGTCAACGCGGATACGGCCCTCTCGATTCCGGACTTCCGGGCGGCGGAACGGACGTTCCAGCTCGTCAGCCAGGTAGCCGGGCGGACCGGCCGGGGCGCCCACCTCGGCAGGGTCCTTGTCCAGACCATGAACCCCGGCGAACCGGCCATCACGCTCGCCGCACGCCACGACTACGTCGGCTTCGCCAAGGCCGAACTCGCCCTCCGACGGGCGGCGGGCCTGCCGCCGGCGACCCGTATGGCCCGGATCGTGGTCCGCGATGAGGATCTGGAGAAGGCCAAGGCGAGCGCCGAGCAACTCACCGCCGCCCTGACCGACGCCGCACAGGAAGACGGCGGTCGGGTCCAGGTCATGGGCCCGATGCCCTGCCCGCTGGCCCGGATCGCGGGGCAGTACCGGTTCTCGATCGAGATGGTCGCGCCGACCGCCTCCGACCTGCACCGGCCGCTGTCGCGGCTGCGGGCGCGCGGGCTGCTGACCAGCGACGCGGCCACCGCCGTCGACGTCGACCCGATCGCGCTGATGTAGCGGTTCCGTCTTCAACGTTTTTCCACCCCAAAGCCGATACCCTGTCCACTGTGATCATCCACCTCAACGGCAGGCTCGTGCCCGCGGAACAGGCGGCCATCAGCCCGTTCGACCGCGGCTTCGTTTTCGGCGAGGGCGTCTACGAAGGGCTCCGGTCCTTCCGGGGACGGATCGTCGGCATCGATCACCACGCCCACCGCATGCACGACGGCCTTGCCGAGTGCCGCATCGACTGGGACACGAGCCGGCTCGGCGCCATGACCGCCGAACTGCTCGAGGCCAACGCGATGCCGGACGCCTTCATCTATTGGCAGGTGACCCGCGGCGTACCGGCCCCGGGCCAGCCCGTCCGGTCGCGGGTCCCCGTCGGGCCCGCCACGCCCACGGTCTTCGGGTTCTGCACCGTGCAGCCCCCGATCGAGAAGTTCGGCACGATCCCGACATGCACCGCCGCCACCCGCGAGGACACCCGCTGGACGCGCGGCTATCTCAAGTCCACCTCCATGCTCGGCAACGTGATTGCGGCGATCGAGGCTCATGAGTCCGGCGCCCAGGATGCCGTGCTTGTCCGCGACGGGCTCGTCGGCGAGGGGACCTGCGCGAACATCGTGCTCGCCCTGCCGCGCGAGGGCGGACGCGTCGAACTCGTTACGCCGTCTCTCGAGAGCGCGCCGATCCTGCCCGGCGTCACCCGCACGATCCTGCTCGAGAAGCTGGCCGACCTGGTCGCGCGCCCGGTGCGGGTGGAGGAGCTCTTTCGCGCCTCGGAGCT
>CAZMPE010000318.1:3498-3874 GCA_964567955.1 uncultured Phycisphaeraceae bacterium
GATGGTGACCTCCATCGTCCGCCTCGACGGTCGGCCGGTCGGCACGGGCGAGCCCGGGCCGGCGGCACGCCGCCTCCTGACCACGCTCACCGACGCCATCCGCGCCGAACTCGGCCTGGGCAAGGGCTCGGACCCTGTTATCGTTCCGTCATGCAGGACGTCAGCGGCCGTCGCGTGACCGTGATGGGCCTCGGCCGCTTCGGCGGCGGGGCCGGCGTCGTCACGTGGCTCGCCGAGCAGGGCGCCGACGTCCTCGTCACCGACAAGGCCGAACCCGACACGCTGGCCCACTCGGTCGCGCGCAGCCAACACCTCGTCGACGACGGGCGCGTCACGCTCCGCCTCGGCGAGCACAACGTCAGCGACTTCACGACCT
>CAZMPE010000319.1:0-3862 GCA_964567955.1 uncultured Phycisphaeraceae bacterium
TGGACGAGTACGGCCAGCGCTTGCCGTTGTTGGTGCCCGGCGGGCTGCCGGTCGGGGCGGGCTGGAACTGCCCGGCGTCGAAGGCCTTGGGATCCGAGGCCCAGAGCTGGCGATGCTTGTCGGCCGTCGAGGCGACGAGCTTCTCGGGGAGGATCGAGCCGAGGTAGTCCTGGATGACCAGGTGGGTGTAGAGCACGTGGGGGATCCAGCCGTTGATCTGCTGGATGTCCATGCGGTCGGCCCGCTTGCGGAGGATGTAGACGGCCTGGTTCGCGGCGGCCTGAAGGTCGGAGCCCGCGTTCTGCAGGTCGGCGTGGATCGGGTTGGAGTCGTAGCTCTTGCCCTTTTTCCAGGTGAACGAGAAGAGCCGGTCCTGGTAATCCGCGCCGTAGCTGTTGGCGGCGGTGGCCAGCTGCTTGAACTTCGACAGGTCGATCGCCAGTCGGGCGGCACGCCGTGCCTCACCGAGAGCGGGCAACAGAATGCCGATGAGCAGCGCGATGATGGCGATCACCACCAGCAGCTCGATCAGCGTAAATCCGTGGAGGGAACGACGCTTACTTGACTTCATTCGATTGCTCCGCTTGGCCGCGTTGCGCGGCGGTTTGCTTCCCGGGGGGCAGGCCGACACGAATGGTCTCGCCCTGACATCCCCGGTGAGTGTACATCCATTTTCGCATTCTGTCGATAGGCGGTTTGCATCATGTTATTATTCTCTGAACTACCCATTTGACCCTCTTTCGAGCCGGATTTCGGTTGGGGCGATGTCCGGCTCCCACGGATGGGCCCGAGCTCTGGTGCAGGCGCTTTTGTCTGTTTCGACGATGCTGTTCGGGCCTTATGCGGGTGCGCCGGCGGGTCAGTGCAACCGCGAGAGGCGCGAGCGTTCGGCTCGACGGTCAATCAGGCCCGACCAGACCTGAATCTCCCGGGTCGAGGCGGGATATCGGTCCGCGAGGACGGCCAGTGCGGCGTGGGCCGCCTGCGGGTCGAACGGCTCGGAGAGCAGGAGCGGGAGCAGCGAGTCTGAGAATGCACCCGCGGGCGCGAGCGCCGGATCGGGCGGAGTGATCGCGACAGGCGCGGCGGGCGCCGGTGGTGGCTCGGTGATGGGCGGTTCCACAGGGGTTTCGGGCGGCTGCTCGGGCGGCGTCCGCGACGCTTCCGGGGAGGGCGCGCTCGCGGCGGCGACGGGCTGCTCCGTCACGACGGGCGGCGCGGATGGGTCCCCGGTGAGCAGGGGGACCCAGGAATCACGCAACACGAAAAGGAGTGCTCCACCGAGGACGACCGCGAGGACGCCGAGCACGACGACCAGAGCTCGCAGGCGCGACGATGCGTCACGCTCCGGGGGCGTGCTCACGTTGTCCGGCTCCTGTCCGACGAGCGCGGCGGTGGCCTGCGCTTCGGCGCCCGGGCTTGAAGCCGCGGCGATCCTCTCCGGCGTCGCCTGGCCCGGGAGGAGGTGGACGGGGGCGAGGCCGAGGTGCTGGCGGTCGGTTTCCTCAGCGAAGACGGCGCCGCAGGTGCGGCAGCTGAACTCATCGGGGTTGACCTCTTTCTGGCAGTTGTGGCAGATGCCGAGGAGGTTGGCGACGGAGGGCGTGCGCGAGGCGAACGACCAGCACTGCCTCGTGGTCGGGCCGCGGAGGATCGTGTTGTGGGTGATGCGGGCTCGGGCGATGAGCTGGCGGATGGTGTCGAAGGAGCAGCCGGGACGGAAGGGGTGGGCCTCGTCGCGGATGAACCAGGGGCCCATGGCGTTCTGCGTGGCCTGGCGGGAAAGCGGATCGAAGAACGCGCGGCATGAATCGCAGCGCTTGAGGTCGGCGGAGATGCGGCCGCAATAGGGGCAGAGGACGCCGCGGGGCCTTGCGGGGCGTTTGGGATTGGCTTTCGGGGTGTTGGCGGCCTGTTCCGTCATGGAGTTGTTGTTCCGCGGGGTGGATTGACGCCGGGCGGCGTGCGGGGTCTGATTCCGTCGTGACAGCCTACCGCGCCATCCCCCACCGTCGAGTACCGGCCACGATCCTCTGGGCTGCAGTCTTCGGGCTGTCGGGGTGTTCTTCGGACCAGACCGGGCGTGGGGAAGATCGGGCGTTCGACGGGATCCGCGCGGCGGAGCGGGAGATCGCGGGGCTGCCGGACCGGGGACAGGACCCGTAGCGGCCAGCGGCGTATGTGACCGCCGAGCCGATGCCGGGGGAGGAGCTGCGCGGCGCGGCGGCGGGCGCGGCCGGCGGCGCGGTGCTGCGCGAGCTCGTGCTGGATCGGCTGATCGCGCGCGAGTTGAGCGTGCGCGGGGTCACGGTGACGGACGAGGCTGTGCAGTCGGAGAAGCGGTACCTGGCGGTGACCCTGGCGCGGGAGACCTCGGCGAGCCCCGACCAGATCGAGCAGCTTGTCGCGGCGATGCGGCAATCACGCAACCTCGGCGGGATCCGTTTCGAGCAGTTGCTGCGGCGGAGCGCGGGGCTGCGGGCGCTGGTGGCCCCGGACGTAACGGTGACCGACGACGAATTGCGTGCGGCGTACGAGGTGAGGCACGGCGTGAAGTACCGCTGCCGCGTGATCCTGGTGGAGACGGAGCAGGAGGCGGAGCGGATCCGTTCGGAGCTGGCGGGCGGCACGGTGGGCCTGGACGTGCGGTTTGCGGAGGCGGCGGCGCTGCGCTCGCGCGATCCGTCGGCGTCGCGGGGCGGGCTGAGCGAGCCGATGAGCCCGTCGGAGGGGGCCTATCCGGCGGCGGTGCGGGCGGCGCTGGGGCGGCTCAAGCCGGGGGAGGTGAGCCCGGTGATCGTGGCGGACGGGCGGTTTGCGCTGCTGCTGCTGGTCGAGACGATCCCGGCGGACGGCGTGACGTTCGAAGCGGCGGAGGCGGAAGTGCGTGAGGCGGTGCGCCGGCGGAATGAGCGCGTCGCGATGGACGACACGGCGTTGCGGCTGCTGCGGGTGGCGCGGGTGGTGATCCCGGACCGGGCGCTGGACTGGTCCTGGGCGAACCTGCGCGCGCCGGAGTGAAGAAGGGCCGTTACTTCTTCAGCGCGAACGCGCTCTGGAACGCGCCGAAATCGGCGAGGTTGAAGAGGCCGTCGCCGTTGAAATCGGCGCGGGGATCGCCGGCGGCGAAGGCGGATTGGAAGGCGCCGAAGTCGGCGATGTTGTAGATGCAGTCGCCGTTGAAGTCGGCCTTGAAGGGGTATTGGGCGACGGTCCACTGCGCGAAGTGCACGAGCGCGGGGTAGATCTCCTGCGCGTTGGGGATGATCTCGGTGGGCGGGATGACGAAGTCGGGGCCGCGGAGCTCGAAGGTGTAGCTGTAGACGCCGTTGGCGCCGTAGAGCCAGTCGGTGGCGGTGCCGCTGGAGGGGTACAGGGTGGAGTACCAGGTGCCGGCGGTGTAGGCGCGGTTGTGGACGGCGAGGATGAGGGCGCGGAACTGCTGGGCGAGGGCGCTGAAGGCGGCGTTGTCGGGCGAGAGGTTCGGCGTGTAGCACCAGGGGTAGAGGAGGAGCTGGCCGTAGCTGTGGATGTCGACGTGGGCGCGGGTGCCGGGGCGCGAGAGGATGAAATCGCGCATCACCTGGTTCTCCGGCTCGGAGAACGGCGCCGTGCCCCGGTAGGTGGAACTGCCGGGCGAAGTGCTCGCCCCGACGCCGCCCCACTGGAAGCCCCAGTTGCGGTTGTTGTCGACGCCGAACGTTCCGTTGCCGTTGTTCCGCCGGTTCTTGCGCCAATAGCGGTCCACGGTCCAGGTCCAGACGTAGCCGTCGGGGTTGACGACCGGAACGAAGAAGAACTCCGCGCGGTCGACGAGATCGGTCACCGCGGGATCGGCGCCGTACAGGTTGACAAACCGGTC
>CAZMPE010000320.1:0-3858 GCA_964567955.1 uncultured Phycisphaeraceae bacterium
AGATTCGCCATGACCTTGATCCGCTGCACCAGGCCGGGGTGCGCCGACAGCGGCGGGCACTGCCGCGTCTGCAGCTCACCGTCGATGCGGTAACGAAGATGCAGATCGGCGTCGTCCGGCCCGAGATGGATGTCCGAAGCGCCCTCCTCCACCGCCTGCGCGATCATCTGGTTCACCGCCGCGACCAGCGGCTCGGAGTCGACGCCCGCGTCGATCGGCCCCGCTGCCTCGACCGCGGCACGCGGATCCTCGCGCCCGCCGGCCAGCGAATAGGCGCGATCAATCAGGGCACGCAGCGCGCCCGGCTCGCAAAGAACCGGATCGACGTCGCACTTGAGCAGCACCCGCAGGCGGTCGACACCCTTCTGGTCCAGCGGGTCGGCCATGCAGACCGTCACCGTCTTGCCGAGATTGAACAGGGCGTACGCGAGGTGCTTCTCCGCGAGGGCCCGGGGCAGCATCCGCGCGTTCTTGAAATCGATCTCGTACTGGTCCAGGTCGACGAACGGACACTCGCAGACATGCGCACGGACGATCGCCAGCTGGCGTGCCGTCACAAGTCGTTGGGCCACGAGGGCCTCGGGAACGCTGATCCGCTGCTCGGTGGCGTGCGCCGTCGCCCGCTCGAGCGCCTCGGGCGTGAGAACGCCCTCCTCCACCAGCGTGCCGATGACGAAGTCGTGATAGCTATGCACGCGGACCCTCCCCGGCGGCCCGCTTCCCCGACGCGCGGTGGCTCTCGACGAACGACCGGACGAGGGCCTGCAACTCGGCCGAGGGCGATTCGAACGACGTCCCGAGGTAGTAGCTCGGACGCCGATCGATCATCGCCGCACGCTGGACCCGGACCGTCGTCTCCAGGACCTTCGGCCCCGCGGGCGTATCGACCGTGACGCGAAGTTGGAGCCGGCACCAGGGCGGAATGTACACCGTCGACCGCACACCGACGCCGCCCAGGCTGATGTCGACCACCCTCGTGATCATCACCCCCTCGGTGTTGGCGACGGCGGCCGAAAGACGGATCGCCGCCGCCGACACCGGCGCAACCGACAACTCGGCCGTCAGGTCGCAGTTGATGCGCTCGTCCTGCCGGACGGCAAGAGAGGCGTTCTCGACGGGCATGCCGCTGTTCTTGTTATCCACAGATGTTGTTCCGGATCGCTCCGCACACCATCGACCGGTTTGGAAGGCCGGTTTATCCGCTCCCCCGGGCAGGACCGGACTTCAACGTTACCGGACGCGTTCCGTCATGCGCCGAAGCACGATCGGCCGATGCCACTCCGGTGAGCGACCCCCGGATCCTCTTCCTCATCAACCCCGGCAAGCAGAGCCGGCACTACATGCTCGGCCTGGCACGCGCCGCGGAGCGCCTCGGCCTGTGGTCGGCGCGGCTCCAGTTGGAGCCGATCTGGTCCCACCTCGGCCGGCACACCGGCGCCGACCAGCAGCGGGTGCTCCAGAATGTCCACACGCAGATCGGTCTGAAGGTGCGGAACGATCGCATCACGCACGTAGTCGGGTATGTCTTCAACGGGACCCACGACCTGGGCCTGTTCCGGGGCGAAGACGGCGACCCCGACTCGATCTTCCGCGCCATGGGCGTACGCCACCTCATGCTCTGGACAGACCACCCCGAGTGGACGCTCGACGGCATGGCCCTGGCCGATCCCATCCGCGGGACACTGGCGCGCCCGGGCCTGGTTCACTTCGTCAAGTCCCGTTCGGCGGCGGAAGAAGTCCGACACGTGCTCGGCTGGCGCGACGTCCACGCGATCGACATGGCCGAGGACTACACGACACTCGCGCCGGCGCCGTCCGTGAGCCCTGTCCACGACGTGGTCGCGATCATCGGCGGCGCCCCGTCCCTGCCGGCGCCCGTCACCCGCTTCCTCTCCGAGGACGACCCCGATACCTCGGCCGTCGATGAATCGATGCACGCGGCGGCCGAATCGATGTGGCGCTCCTCGCTGGCCGGCGGCGATCCCGGCCTCGATGCCCTCGCCGCCGACTGGCTCGCGGCGAAACTCGCAAGCCCGGAATCGTCATTCTGGCGCCTCGCCCGCTCACTCGATCCGGCGCACGCGCCCGCCCTCGATTGGCTCGGCGCTCAACCCCGGCGCTGGTATTCCGGTGTCCAGGCGCTCCGCACCATGACCGGCTGGCGACGCGCGTTCTGGCTCGCCTGGCTCGCGCGCCGCGTCAACCTCGGCGTCTACGGCGCCGATGCCGCAAAGCTCGGGATCGAGCAGCCGGCACCCGCGAAGCAGTGGGTCGAGTACGAGAAGCAGTCTTCGGTCTACGCGCTCGGCCGCGCGGCGATCAACACCAACGCCGCGCACGACGAAGAAGGACTGACGCACAAGCCCTTCCAGATCGCGGCCTCCGGCGTCGCGTGCATCCACCACGCGACCCTCGGCCTCGAAGACTGCTTCGAACCGGGGTCCGAAATCGCCGTCTTCCGAAACGGCCCGGAGTTGCTGGACGCCGTCGGCCGGCTGGCCTCAGACACCGGCGAACGGTCACAGATGGCCGCGGCCATGCGGGATCGGGCCCGTCGAGACCACACCTGGGAATGCCGGCTCGCGGCTATGCTCGACGCCGCGCGAGCGGAAAACGAGCCCTCCGAGACACCCCCTCAGACCGCGCGGGCCTGAGTCCGACCCGGAACGCCCCCAGTTTGCCCCGGCGCGCAGCCGGTCTATGCTTCCGTCCTGTCCGGCGGGGCGCCGGGCGTTCGGGAGGTAGCCGGTGGTTCGAATTCGAATGCAACGCGCCGGACGGCGCAATCGTCCTTTCTACCGCATCAGCGCGATCGATAAGAAGACGCGCCGCGACGGCCGGGTCATCGAACTGCTCGGCTGGTACGACCCGCTCGCCAAGGACGAGGCGAAGCAACTCAACCTCGACGAGACGCGCGTGAAGTACTGGCTCGGTGTCGGCGCCCAGCCCAGCGATACCTGCCGCGACATCTTCGCCAAGCGAAAGCTCTGCGAGACGACCGAGTGGGAATCCGATCGCGCCCGCGATCGCGACCGCGTCGAGAAGGCCAAGGCCGCCGCGGCCGCGGCAGCCGCCGCTCCCGAGGGCGAGAAGAAGGCCGACGCCCCCGCCGCCGGCTGATCAAGCCGGATCCACGAAACCTCAGGCCCCCTGCTCCGGCGGGGGGCTTATTCTTTCCACGTTGGTCATCTCTCTTACCGGCCGGCACACATGGGAACGCTGCGCTTCGACATCCTGACGACGTTCCCGGAACTCTTCGGCGTCGAGCCCCCCGCCGCGCTCGGCTCGAGCATCGCCGCACGCGCCCGCAAGGCCGGACTCGTCGAATGGCACGCCACCGACATCCGCGCCCACACCCGCGACAAGCACCAGAAGACCGACGACCGCCCATTCGGCGGCGGGCCGGGAATGGTCATGATGTGCCAGCCCCTCTGGGACGCGGTCGCCGCGGCAGAAGCCGCCGACCCCCGCCCGGCAACCCGCCTGCTCATGTCCCCCCAGGGCCGCCCGTTGACACAATCGCTCGTCGAAGAACTCGCAGCAAAACCCCGCCTGCTCATCATCGCCGGACACTACGAAGGCATCGACGAACGCGTCGTCCAGAAGCTGGCGCCGATGGAGATCAGCATCGGAGACTTCGTCCTCAGCGGCGGCGAGATCGCGGCCATCACGCTCATGGACGCCGTCATCCGGCTGTTGCCCGGCGCGCTGGGGCACGACGAGTCAGCGTCCACCGACAGTTTCTCGCCCGAACCGGGGGCCGCCGGCGCCCGCCTGCTCGACTGCCCCCACTACACCCGCCCCCGCGAATGGATGGGAATGACCGTCCCCGACGTCCTGATCAGCGGGAACCATCAG
>CAZMPE010000321.1:0-3846 GCA_964567955.1 uncultured Phycisphaeraceae bacterium
GCCCGCGCATGTAGGCCAGAGGGACAACCTCGACCACGTCGTTGTCCATGAACCGCCGGATGGTGGGGAAGTCCATCATGTCGTAGAGGGCGTCGTACAGCGGGCGCAGGTACGGGTTGACCTTGGCCTGCACGTCGCCGGGGAGGTATCCGAGCTTTTCTCCGGCCTCGACGGCCGGGCGGACCAGGATCACCTTGCGGGCGCGGTCGCTCTTCAAAAGGTGGACGGCGGCGGCGACGGCGAGATAGGTCTTGCCCGTTCCGGCGGGGCCGACGGCGAAGACCAGGTCGTTGTCGCGGACCGCCTCGATGTAGCGTTCCTGGTTGGGGGTTTTGGGGCGGACGGGGCGGCCCGCGGCGTAGACGGCGAGCTGGCCGTTCCAGGGCGCGGCGTTGGTGCGGACGGTGCTGGGGCGGTCCACCGAGTCGCCGTCGGCGCGATCCTCGGGTTCGAACTGGCCGGGATCGACGGTGGCGCTCTCGTCGGAGATGAGGTTCAGGACGTCGTGCCGGGTGACGGAGCGGCCCTTCATGTCGGCGAGGCGTTCGATGACGCGGCGAGCGACCTCGACGGCGCCGGGCCTGCCGCGGAGCGAGCCCGATCCCTGGCGCGCGGTGACGCTGACGCCGAGCGCCTCGCGGAGCATCTTGAGGTTTCGCTCGCTGGTGCCGAGGACGCCGACGCGGTCGGCGCCCGAGGGGACCTGGACCGTGATTTCCACTCGCCTCTCCGCCCGGTGCGCGCTGGGTTGCCGCTCGTCCGGGCGCACATCGGAGCGAACGATCACGGCGTGGGGGAGACCGCCCCGGGAGCACGCGCGTGAGCCGAAACAATTCTAGATGGGCGCATCGAGCGGCCTGTGCCGGGGCGGGGGCGGTCTGGGCGCTGGCGTGGGGGTGCGGCTCGACGTCGTCGGAGGGGGCGCGGTTCATCGGGCCGAATTTCGGCTCGCCGCGCAGCGCGTCGATCGTCGCGGACTGGAACGACGTGGACGCGGCGGAGTTGGCGGTGATCTTCGACGTGACGCCCTCGCCTGACGAGCGGGTTTTCTACGTGAAGGACATCACCGACGAGCGGGGGACGTTGCGCATCTGGCGGACGAGCGCCGACGTGACACCGGAGATCAAGCTCGAGGCGCGGGTGGGGCTGTTCGGGGAACCGGAGAAGGAGAAGACGCTGCTGGAGTGCGTGTGTGCGCGGCTGGAGGAGCTGAAGGGCGTGGAGTGGGCGCCGGTGGAGTGAGCGGGGAGTGACCGCGGTCGAAGCGAGCGGGCGACCGGTCGGGGGCGCCGGGCCGGACATTCAGTCGTACCGACCGATGGATCGCCGGCTCGCCCGCCTTCGGCGGCGGGCGTGCTGCGACCGCGCCCCGAGCTTGCTGGGTGAGACTTCGGCGCGGCTGGCGGGCGGTTACTTGTGGACCTGAGCGCTTCCGGCGTGGGAGCCCGCGATGGCGCTTCCGATCGAGAGCCGGCCCGAACCAAGGAGGCCGGGGTAATCGATCATGGTGGCTTGCGTGTTGATGGCCGTGTTCATGAGCCGTTGCGCCACGTGATCGGGCGTGGGGTTGGTCATCCCCGAGCTCTTGAGAACCGCGGCGGCGCCGGAGACCCAGGCGGTGGCGAAGCTCGCGCCGCTGCCGACGCCGAACATGTCGTCGGGGAGCGTGCTGACGACGCCGTCGCCGGGTGCGCAGATGGAGACGTGGTGGCCGTAGTCGCTGAACCAGGCCTTGTCGTCGGCGAGGGTAGTGGCGGCGACGGCGATGACGCCGGGGTCGGCCGCGGGGTACACGGGGACGGGCGAGTCGTCGTTACCGACCGAAGCGACGATGACCACGCCGTGGGCGCGGGCGTAGTTGATCGCTTCGGCGACGACGGACGAGGAGTTGGGGAGGGAGAGGCTGAGGTTGATGACGTCGGCGCCGTGGTCCACGGCGTAGTAGATCCCGGCCGCGACGGTGAAGACGGTTCCCTGGCCGTCGCTGTCGAGAACCTTGACGGGCAGCAGGCTGCAGTGGGGCGCGGTGAGCGAAACCAGCCCGGCGATGAACGTGCCGTGCCCGGCCATCTCGTCGATGACGCCGTTCAGGCTCGAGTCGATGCCGGGGCCGAAGTCGTTGGTGTCCTGGTTGTCGTCAACGAAGTTGTAGCCGGCGAGGATCGCGGCGCTGATGGCGGAGTTCGGCGAGATGCCCGTGTCCAGGATCGCGACGGTGGTCCCGACGCCGTCGGGCAGCGCGGGGGAGATGTCGAGGAGGGCGACGGCGGACTGGTTGAAATACTCGGCGTTGACGCGGAAGAAGAAGCTCTGCGTGTGGCCGCTGACGATCTCGGCGGTGCTGTCGGGTTCGGCGGATTCAATGGCGGGGTCGCCGTCCATGATGACGGCGACGACATCGTGCAGATCGGAGTTCATGCGGACGCGGTAGAGGCCGCGCTCGGCGAGATCGGCGACGACCGTGACGCCGTAACGAGCACAGATTTCCTTGATGCTGGCTTCGGACGCGACGCGGATGACCAGGTCCTGCGGCGGCGCCGCGAACGCGGCGGGCGTCAGCGCCGCACCCAAGAGCAGTCCGGCGAGTCGGCGGAGGGTGTTTGCGTTCATGGCCTTCCGATCGTTGCGAAGTTCGCCCATGCCGCCGGGTGCAGCCCGCGCTGCGCGATCGCCGCCTGCGCACGGCACAGTGCGGCGGCCGCTCCCCGGCCACCCCCACGATCTCCAGCGTACCAATTCGCATAGAACGAAGCCATTGTTTCTGCCGCGGTTCGGTCATTTGCCGGCCAAAGACTGATGATCATGGTGGATGCGCCGGCTACGAGGAACGCCCGAACAAGTCCCCAAATCTCGTTGGCGGCCTCGACGTTGGAACGCCCGGTATTGCAGCCGCTGAGGACGACCGTGGGCGAATCCAGGCGGAGGGCGGCGATTTCGCGCGCGGTGAGCCAGCCGTCGGCGAGCTTGAGGCCGGAATTGAGCGGATCACCGGGGGAAAAGCGGGCGTGGGAGGCGACGTGGATCAGTGACGCGGCGGGCAGCGCTCGGCGGGCGGCTTCGACCGTCGCGTCCGGGCCGAGGAGGACGGCCGCGCCGGGGAGAGCTGCCAGGGAGCGGCCCTCGCGTTCGGCCTCGGGCGCCAGTTCGTCGGAGAATCCGAGGATGAGGGGGGCGCCCGCGCCGGGCCCGGGCCTGTTGTGGAGGTGAGTCCAGACGGCGGCGCTGGGCGAGACGGAAAGCTCGCGGCGTTCGAGCACGTAGGAGTTCCCTTCGCGCAGCGCGTGGAAGGGGACGCCGAAGAGCCCGGCGTGTGGGACGAACGTGAGAGATCGGGCGCCGTCGAGGAGGGGCTCGAGCGGGCGAACGAGCCGATCGTAGAGCTAGCCAAGTTCGCGGTCGGCGTCGGCGCGGAGGAGCTCGCCCGGGGGGCCCGCGGGCAGCGCGCGAGCGATGGCGCGGGCGACCTGGAACTCGAACGCCCGGAGATGGTGGAGGACGCCCGCGAGAGGGGCGAAGCGACGGACGGCGCGCGCGCCCGAGTTTCGGAGCACCATGGCCGAGAGATCGGCTCCCTCGGCGAAGTAGCAGACCATGGCCCGGTCGGGGGAGAGCGTGTCGAGCACATCGGCCAGCGCGGGCGGGCGCGAGAGGGCGAGCGAGAAGCGGGCGGTCGAGGCCAGGCGGCGTTCGATCTCGGTCATTTCGCGTTCGAGCCGGGCGACGTTGTCGGCCCATCGACGGTGGTCGGTCTGCGTCCGCGGACGGGAGAGGCCGTCGTCCAGGGACGCGTAGAGGGCGTTCATCTCGGCGCGGAGCCGGGCGAGCTCGGCGAGCAGGGCCTGTTCG
>CAZMPE010000322.1:0-1429 GCA_964567955.1 uncultured Phycisphaeraceae bacterium
GTTCGACCCGGCGAGCCCGTTCGGAGGGTTCAAGGAGAGCGGCTTCGGACGGGAGGGCGGGCTGCAGGGGTTGAGGGCGTATGTAGAGTTTTGAAGGTTCGCCGACCAACTCAGCGCGGAGAACGGGGAGCCGGGCGCACGCGGAAAATGAGAACAACGCGCAGGGTTTGGAACGCCGGGCCGACCTAAAGTCGGCCGTGGTCGAGCAGCGGTCCTATGTCACGATCCTCGAATGGCCCGCGGACCTTGACGCGTCGCAGCGTTCCGACGTGGTGCGTCAGTTTCTGGGCGTGGACGCGCACCGGGCGCGCGAGCTGTCGCGCCGGAGCGCGCCGGGGATGTTCCTTCGAGCGCCCGCGGATCGTGCGGCGCGGATCGCGCACGAACTCCGCGAGGCCGGGATACCCGCTCAGGCGGTGCCGGGGCACGCCATCGTGACGCACGCCGAGGCGTGGCTTGCGCGCAGCATCTCGGTCGATCCGGCCGGGGGCGGGGTCTCGATCTGCTGCCGGCGTGCCGAGGGTGAAGTGGCCGAACGCGACGTTGCGTGCTCTGCAAAGTCGATCGTACTTCTGGTGCGCGCCGCTTGCCGCGAACGGGGCGCGGGCGCGGGGGGCGATTTCGGCGTCGAGGCGCTCCACCAGTTGCAGGGGACCTTCTCGGCGGAGGATTGGAGCCAGGGGCACGCCGCACGGGGGCGCATGCGGGTCGTCGAAGCCTTGGACGTGCACACGCTCGAGGGGCCCCACTGGCGATTCCTTGGCGGCCGGTTCACATCCAACCTCGGAGGGTCGGGGGGCGAGTCGACGCCGCGGGCGCACCTCGACGCACTGGCTTCGTGGCTGGCCCACGAGGCCGGAGGTCTGGAGGTGGACACCGGATTCGCGGGTGCGCGGTTCCTGAGCGAGTTCGCCCCGGACTTCGGGGTCCGGGGCGACTGGCGGACGCTCGCGGGGTTCGGCGTGTATTCCGCCTGGCGGCGTCACCTGACGATGGCGAAGCTGGCGGGCGGGGCGTGAGCCGCCCGGCCGGGGCGCACTAGACTCATCCGCCATGCCCGACCGCCTCGACGTCGCCAAGACCTACAAGCTGTTCATCGGCGGTGCTTTTCCGCGCAGCGAGAGCGGACGGTCGATCCCGTTCCATGGGAGCGAGACGATCGCGCACGTCGCCCACGCATCGCGCAAGGACCTGCGCGAGGCGGTCGAGGCCGCGCGGAAGGCGCATTCGGGCTGGGCCGCGGCGACGGCGTACAACCGCGGGCAGGTGATCTATCGCATGGCGGAGATGATGGAGGGGAAGCGGGCCGAGTTCGCGGGGTTGATCGCGGACGGCGCATCCCGCAAGGGCGCGGGCCGCAAGGGCAAGCCGGTGAAGCCGGCGGACGAGGTGGCGGCCGCGATCGATCGGCTGGTGTGCTTCGGCGGCT
>CAZMPE010000322.1:1439-3830 GCA_964567955.1 uncultured Phycisphaeraceae bacterium
GCGCAGGTGCTCGGGTGCAACAACCCCGTCGCGGGTCCCTATTACAACTTCACCGTCCCTGAACCGACCGGCGTGGTGGCGGTGATCGCGCCCGATGAGCCGTCGCTGCTGGGGCTGATCTCGCTGATCGCGCCGCCCCTGTGCGCGGGCAACACGGTGGTGGCGCTGGCGAGCGAGACGAACCCGATCACGGCGGCGGTGCTCGGCGAGGTGTGCGCGACGAGCGACGTGCCGGGGGGTGTGGTGAACATCCTGACGGGCCGACGCGATGAGTTGATCCCGCACCTGGCGGGCCACCGGGACATCGACGCGATTCACGGCGCGGGCCTGACCGCTCAGCAGACGACCCTGGTGCGCGAGGGGACGGCGGAGAATCTCAAGCGGGTGACGGTCCGCGAGACGGAGGGCGCGGCGTGGTACGACGACTCGTGCCGGAGCCCCTGGTGGATCGAGCCCTTTGTCGAGATGAAGACGATGTGGCACCCCAGCGGAGCATGAACGCCTAGCCGGCGACCAGCACGCGGGGCTGGGGCGCGGCGGCCGGCTCGGCCGGCGCCGAGACTCGTTCGGAGCCCGGTTCGCGCCACGCGATCTCGACATCCACGCCGACGAGGGCCATCAGCGACCGGAGGTGGCTCTCGATGCTCGCGCGGGCCTGTTCACGGTAACGGCCGTCGCTGGACTCGTAGAGTTCCGCGGCCTGCTGCTGGGCCTTGCGCATCAGTTCTTTCTGGCGTTCCGCGTTCATCGCGACCAGATCCACGAGACCCAGCACCTTGGCCCCCTGTATGTCGTAGGGCGTGACGTCGATCAGTCGCATCGCGCCGCGGATCGGCGGCAGCGTGATCCGGAACCGGGCGTGCCCGAGTTCCTGCACGTGCTGCGGCCCGACGCCGGAGAGATCGACGCTGTACTGCTTTTCGAAGTTGAAGATCATGGCGAGCCGAGCCTGGCTGAGCAGGAGGGGCGGGAGCCAGGGCCAGCCGCTGGTCGCCGTCGCGATCTCTTTCGCGCACACCTCCAGGCCCACCAGTTTGCCCAGCGCGCGGACGCGCTCGATCACCGACTGGATCGCGATGCGGTCCTCGCGCCGGGCGCCCCAGCGGCGGAGGCGTGCCGCAATGAACCAGGTCAGCAGAGCGCCGAAGGCGAAGGCCAGCACGACGAGGATGGCGGAAACGGAGAAGGGCATACCGGCGTTGTTGGGGGACCCGGGGGGCCCCTTTCACACCCGGATGCCGCGATTCCGGGCCCGAAGGCGGGCTACCGCCCCGTCATCTGCGGGTAGACGATCACGCGGTCGTGGACGACCAGGAGCAGATCGTCCTTGCCGTCTCCCGTCAGGTCCGTGATGATCACGTCGTTCGGCTGGTACTGGCGGGCGTCTCCGCCACTGAAGAGGTTGGATTCGAAGACCTTGAACTCGGTGCCGGAGAAGACCTGGCGCGTGGCGGAGAAAGTCAGGATCTGGCAGGCCTGCTCACGGGCGTCGAGCACGACGAGGTCGATGTAACCGTCACCGTTGACGTCGCCGGCGGCGAGGTCGTGATCGACGCGGTCCTCGGCCTCGGAGCGGTAGGCCGCGAACTCCTCGAGGGCGGGACGCTCGCCCGCAAGGCGTACGACGGCGTAGGCGTCGTCGGAGAGGCAGAGGATGCTCGGCTGGCCGTCGCCGGCGAAAGAGCCGGCGCGGACAGCGCCGATGCCGAAGCCCATGAGCCGGATGCGGTCGCGGAGGGTCCAGCGGCCGGCGTCCGAGCGTTCGAAGATCAGCAGGCCGGAGCCGGCCTTGTCGCCGGCCACGATGCGGGTCCGCTCCGTGTCGGCGCCCTGGGGGCGCAGCAAGGCGAGGCCGACGAGCTGGGTCGCGGCGTCGGAGACGTTGACCTGGTCGACGACGCGCCAGCCCTTCACGGCGTCGTACGCGCAGGCCCGCACGTAGTTGGCGTCGGCGATGAGCAGTTCGTCCAGCCCGTCGCCGTCGATGTCGAGGAGGGCGGTGTTGTCGGGCGCGGCGGCCTGCACGAGCCCGAACTGGAGCATCTGGTCCTTGGTCAGCACCTGGGCCGGCGCGATCGCGCCGTCGCGGGCTTCGCAGCGCACGACCATCATCGCCTCGCCGGGCGTCAGGAGCAGAAGATCCGTGACGCCGTCGCGGTCGGCGTCATAGGCGAGGACGGACGCCGGGTCGCGCCTGAGGTCCTTCAACGCGATCGTCTCGGCCTCGAACTGCTGATCCTCGCGCAGGCCGTCGCCGCCCGGGTCCTGGTGGAGTTCGAGGACGTAGTCGCGGCCGGACTTCGTGACGATGGCGAGAACGGGCGAGGCGGGCGCGTCGAAGTGCTCCATGGCGATGGGTGTGGCGCCCGCGGTCGCCAGCGTGATCGGGCG
>CAZMPE010000323.1:0-1442 GCA_964567955.1 uncultured Phycisphaeraceae bacterium
CGGGAGATCCGTTGTCTCTCGAACGGCGCGTTCGCAGCGCCAAGACTTCGACTCTCGTGCCCTCCGGGAGTTCGGCCCCCTGATCGAACACAACCATCCCCAGATGAACAGTCCCGCGCAACGTCATTGAGAATCCTAGTCGACTCGGGTGGTCACTCTCTGGCCAGCGGCGTGACCGCCCAGTTGAGCTTGCTGGACAGAATGGACCAGAAGCTGCCTTCCGGGTTGGTCACGAACGTCGCGGTGCGGGCGTCGCGGGTGAGCACGACGCGGTCGTCGCGGCGCAGCGGGACCTGGACCTGCCCGTCGAGGACCAGCGTGGTGCCCGCGCCGCCGGGGCCGGTGTTGGGGTGCTCGACCCGGACTTCGATCGTGCTCGAGAGCGGCACGACGATCGGGCGGAACGAGAGCGAGTGCGCGGCGATGGGCGTGATCGTCGCGGCGTCCACGCCGGGCGAGACGATCGGCCCGCCGGCGGAGACGTTGTAGGCGGTCGAGCCGATGGGGGTGCAGACGATGAGGCCGTCTCCGCTCAAGCTCGGGCCGGCCCTGCCGTCGATCTCCAGCGAGAGCGTGATCATGCGGAAGGGCGGGCCGGCGGTGATCACAGCCTCATTGAGGCACAGGCCGGTGGCGCGGGGCTGCGACTGGCCGGGGGCGAACACCCTCGCGTGCAGAAGGGGAAGATCGCGGGTGGGGAGCGGGGCGTGGTCAAAGAGCTGGGGCGCTCGGCGCCGCAGCGAGGCCATGTCGTACTCGGCCATGAAGCCGAGCTTTCCGAAGTTCACGCCCAGGAGCGGGACGCCGGTGCCCGCCAGACGCCGAGCCGCGGACAACAGCGTTCCGTCGCCGCCCAGTACGACCGCGAGATCGGCGTGGTCCGTAGGAAAAGGTGCATCGTCGGTCGCGTCACGCTCCCCGATGATCATGGCTTTCCCGTCGAGCATCGCGCGCAGCGACGGCAGCGCGGCCACCGCGTCGGGCTTCAGTCGATTGAAGAAGACAAGGACCGAGCGGGGCATCGGCGTTCTCGCGATGGGTCGGACGACGTGCCGGGCCGGCGGATCAGGACACGACGGGCCGGGCGGTAGCGGCCTTTCCCGCCGGCGGTTGAGATGAGGACGAGGCGGCACGCTCGCAGAGCGCCCGGACTTCGCGGGCGATCCCGGGCGCGTCAAGGCCGGCCTCGGCAAGCTGGCTGGACCGAGAGTCCTGCAGGATGAACGAATCGGGCAGGCCGAGCCTCGCGACGGGAGGGGGCGCGATTCCGATCTCCTGGAAGGCCTCGAGGACCGCGGCGCCGAATCCGCCAATAACAGAGTGATCTTCGAGGGTCAGGATCGGCGTGGCTTGGGTGGCCAGGGTTCGGAGCAGCGCGGTGTCCACGGGATTGGCGAATCGGGCGTCGTAGACCGCGACGCGGTACTCACGGTTGAGCAAGG
>CAZMPE010000323.1:1452-3565 GCA_964567955.1 uncultured Phycisphaeraceae bacterium
CGAGCGCCTGAGTCGCCAGTGCTCCGAACACGAGCAGCGCGGCGTCGGCGGGCGCGGAGCCCGGGACCGGGCCGGCGAGGTGGCGAGCCCGCCCGAGTTCGAAGGGCGGGCACGGGTCGGCGAGGAAGCGATCGGTCACGGTGTCGCGGGGGTAGCGGACGGCGGTGATCCCGTCGTTGCGGGTGCGCATGAATTCGAGCGCGGCCTTGAGCGACGGCTCGTCGATCGGCGCGGTGATCACGGCGCCGGGCAGCGTGCGGAGCAGCGCCACGTCGCAGAACCCGTGGTGCACGGCGCCGTCGCCGCCGACGAGTCCGGCGCGGTCGAGGCAGAGCCTGACCGGCAGGCCCTGGAGCGAGGCTTCCTGGAACGCCTGGTCGAAGGCCCGCTGGAAGAACGTCGAGTAGACGGCGAAGAACGGCTTGAAGCCGGTTCTGGCGAGGCCGGCCATCATGTCGAGGGCGTGGCTTTCGCAGATGCCGGTGTCCCACGCGCGGTCGGGGAATTGCGCGAGGACCCGGCTCAATCCGGTTCCGTCGGGCATGGCGGCGGTGCACGCGACGACCTTTTCGTCGCGCCGCATCAAATCGGCCATCGCGTCGCCGAACGCGGCGGTGAATGACCGGCCCTCGCTCTTGAGCTCAACGCGGCAGCCCTCGTCGTCGAACTGGCCTTCGATGCTGAAGGCAGGAGGGGAATGGAACTTCGAACTCTCGCCCTCGCTGAAGCCGAAGCCCTTGCCCTTGGTGGTCTTGACGTGGAGGACCATGGGCCGGTCGAACTCGCGGGCTTCGCGGAGGAACTCGATGAGGGTGGGGAGGTCGTGCCCGTCGATGGGACCGACGGTGACGAGCCCGAAGTGCTCGAACCATCCGCCCTCGTTGAGCATGGCCTTGGTGATTTCACCCGCGCGGTGGTACGCCTCCTCGACGATGGCGCCGCCGGGCATGTGACGGAGTATGCCGCGGGCGGACTTCTTCAAGCCGCTGTAGAGGTGCGACAGCCGGACGCGATCAAAGTACTGGGCGAGGGCGCCCTGGGGATGGCTGATCGACATGCCGTTGTCGTTGAGCACCACCAGGAACTGGCGCTTGAGCGTGCCGGCGTTGTTGAGGCCCTCCATGGCGACGCCGTTGACGATCGAGGCGTCGCCGATGAGCGTGACCACGCGCCGGCCGCCTTTGTTCCGTTCCGGGTCAAAGGCCTCGCCCGCGAGCGTGTCGCCCCGGGCCATGCCGACGGCGGTCGAGATCCCGGTGCCGGCGTGCCCGACGCGGAAGAGGTCGTAGGCCGATTCGCTCGGTTCGGGGAAGCCCGACATGCCGCGCCGCGTCCGCAGGCCGCCGAGCATGTCGAGCCGGCCGGTGAGCAGCTTGTGGGGGTAGCACTGGTGACCGACGTCAAAGAGCAGGCGGTCGTGGGCAAAGTCAAAGACGTAGTGCAGGGCGATCGTCAACTCCACCACGCCGAGGTTGGGCGCCAGGTGACCGCCGGAACGCGAGACCTGGGTGCAGATCGCTTCACGGATCTCCCGCGCGAGTTCCGGGAGCCGCTCGACAGGGAGAGCGCGGAGATCGGACGGCGAGTGGATCGTGGGGAGGATGGGCATGGAGTCGGAGAGAGGTATCGGCCGAGTTTTCAATCAGCAGTGAAAGTCTATCCGGCGGCCGGCACGAGGGATACGTGCGGCCGGATCACTTTGTGCGTTCGGCCAGCGCGAGGCACAAGTCGTGGAGCCCCGCCGCCGGGGGACCGAGAACCGCGATCGATGTGAGCGCTTCGTCTCGGAGGCGTGCGAGTTCGGCACGCGAGCCCTCGACGCCGAGCACGCAGGGGTAGGTGAGCTTCCCGGCGTCGCGGTCTTTTCCGGTTCGCTTGCCGGTGTGCTCGGCGGTCTGCTCGACGTCGAGAAGGTCGTCGGCGACCTGGAACATCAGCCCGACGGCGCGCCCGTAGACGGAGATCGCTTCGAGGGTCGCGTCCCGCGCCGGCGGGGCGGCGGCGGCGGACCCGCACATAGCGCCCATACGCGCCGAGGCGAGGATGAGGGCCCCCGTCTTCCTGGCGTGCGTGGCGCGGACCTGATCGATGGGCGCGAGGGCGGGGTCGAGAC
>CAZMPE010000323.1:3575-3812 GCA_964567955.1 uncultured Phycisphaeraceae bacterium
ATCATCGCCATGGTGCCCGCGGCGAGTTCGCGCGTGAGCATGGCCGAGAGTTCGCGGTGCGGGGTCAGCGAGACCAGCGCGGAGAACGCCATCGCCATCATGGCGTCTCCGGCGAGGATCGCGGTGGCCTCTCCGGCGTGCCTGTGAAGCGTCGGCTTGCCTCGGCGCAGGTCGTCGTTGTCGAGCGCGGGAAGATCGTCGTGCACGAGGCTGAAGGCGTGGATCAGTTCGACGGCG
>CAZMPE010000324.1:0-382 GCA_964567955.1 uncultured Phycisphaeraceae bacterium
AGCGGAGACGATTGGCGCGACTCGACGGAGTTACCCGCGTGGTCCCCGCCGTCGTCTGGCCGGGGAGCGTGCCAGCGGTGGGCGTCCAGTTCTCGACGGCCAGCGTGGTGGTCAGCAGCCGGCGGGCCTTCTGCCCGTCGACCATGTAGACGATCTGGTCGTGGTCGTCGGCGTCGACGTCCCCGGTCTCGGTCAGGACCTTGCCGGCCACCTTGCTGATCGTCAGCTTGTCGGTCGACTGCCAGACCTCGCCCCCGCAGACCGCGACCAGGACGGTCGCCGCGGGGATGATCTTGGGCACCAGCTCGAAGACGTCGGCCCGCAGCACCCGCACGAGGGTGGCGGAGCTCGAGACGAACCCGAAGTAGCCGAACGACCGGTA
>CAZMPE010000324.1:392-1877 GCA_964567955.1 uncultured Phycisphaeraceae bacterium
GAAATGTCGAAGCTGACCGTCGCGGCGGCCTGGCCGTTGAGCCGGGCCTGGATGACGTTGTCCACGACGCGCACCTCGAGCGTGAAGGGCACGCCCGTGGTCAGGCCGTGGGCGGCCGTGGCGGAGTGGGCCGCGGCGACGCCGTACGTCACGGACCGGATCCGGATGTTGCCCCCGGTCCCGCCGTCGGTGTAGACCTCCCAGCACGATCGCAGGTCGCCCGAGCCCAGGATGCACACCGATGTCTGGTCGGCCGGGTTGGGGATCTGCACCCGGAAGGCGCTGTTGGTCTTGAGCCTGGACAGCGAGGCCACCGCGGTCCGCACGCCGTCGGCGGCGAGCGTCCACACCTTGGTGACCGGGCTTTGCGTCCACGTGCCCATCTACGGACCGCCCCCGTTGAATCCGACCGGGCTCTTGTTCACGACGATGATGTCCTGCGGGTTGCGCGGGTCGGGCACGCGGAGGCCCGGGTTCTCGATCGCCTGGCGGAGCGCGGCCTCCGCGGCCATGGGCAGCGTCAGGGTCGTCGACCGCAGCCGCTCGAGGTCCTTCGACAGGGCCTCCAGCGCGATGTTGGTCTGCCGCTGGTCGTTCTGCAGCGATGTGACCGTGGCGTTGAGCCAGGCCCCGACGGCGAAGCTCGAGCCGATCACGCTGGCGCAGATCGGCAGGATGAACCGGAGCTGGTCGGCGGTGAATCCGAGTGTCTTCATGATGGTGTCACCCTCTCGAGGAGCTTCTTGCGCTTGGCCCTGGCCTTCTTCCCCGTCCACCCGCGCGCCACCGACATGACCGCCACGCCGGCCCGCGGGTCGTCCCGGGCCAGCTTCCGGCCGAACCGATCGAGCATGAACCGGCGCCCGAACGACCAGGCGAGCCACACCAGCACGGCGAGCAGGCCCCAGACCAGCACGCCCATGAACTTGACCAGGAAGGCCTTGGCGACGAGGAGGGCAAGCCCGACGCCGAGCGAGGCGCCCGCGGCGGTCCTGGGCACGATGGGGATCATGAACGACGCCACGAGCCCGGCGGCGCCGGCGAGCAGGCAGAGGAGCGCGACCCACGACAGAGCCCAGTAGGGGTCCGCCGACAAGGCCGCGCCGGCGGCGCCCGCGTCCGGGGCGGCGCCAGAGTCCAGCGAAGCAGCGACGGCGCGCCAGAGCCCGCACCCGCCGAGCATCAGGCACGCGAGCACGATGGTGATCGCCCTCGTCATGACACGTACTCCGTGGCCAGCGCGATCAGGCCGTCGGGGTTGACCGCGACGCCCGTCCCGTTCTGGGTCTTGTTGAGGTCCACCCACCGCCGCACGTTGCCCGATTGGGCGTCGAGCTCCCACAGCGTCGCGTTGCTCGAGCCCGAGCCCGTCCAGGCGCTGTTGCGGACGCCCGCCAGCCAGGGGTTGTTGGTCGTCGGGTCCATCGCCAGGGCGCCCGGGGCGATGGTGCCCTCGAGGTTCAGCCGCCAGCGTTCGAGCCCGGT
>CAZMPE010000324.1:1887-3811 GCA_964567955.1 uncultured Phycisphaeraceae bacterium
CGAGGCAGTAGACGTTGTGGCCGATCTGGGTCGTCGGGTCGGTCCGCTGGCCGGCGACGTAGATCGTCCCGTCCACCTGGTCGACCGCCGCCGCCAGCAGCGTCGGGCCGTCGGTCGCGACCGCGGGGTTGCTCACCCCCGTGCTGATGTCGTTGTAATACCCCAGGTCCCCCACCTCGATGATCGAGTCGGTGTCCTTCTCCCAATCGAGCTGCCCCGCGGGCGTGATCTTGAAGACGCTGAGGAAGGGGCCGGCGACGTTGGGGTCGGGCGGGTACGCGGCGTTGGGGCCCCGCCCCTGGTTGGTGCGGCAGACCACGACCGAGCCGTCCGCCCCTGTCGCGATCGCGTTGACCCGGCAGCCGTGGGGCCGGTTCTGGGTGGGCTCGCTGACGCGGAAGGTCCCGTGCGCCGACTCGAAGAAGGTGCCCGGGCTGGCCGTCGGCGTCCCCCAGGACTGGAACGTCAGCAGGTCCGAGTTGGCCGGGTCGATCTTGTACTTGATGACGCCGGATCGCCACTGGGCGGCGTACTCGCCGGCGGTGACTGCGACGCCCGAGGGCAGCGTGGCGCCCGCGCTCGAGCCGTTGAACGCGATGTAGACGTACTCGGCGGCGTCCGCCGGGTCGACCCACCGGGCCGACGCGACGGCTTGCGTGCACGAGACGGGGACGAAGACGGTCCGCTGGGCCAGGTTCGCGGCGTCGTACTGGTACACCCGCGTGCCGAAGCACATCACGAGCGAGTTGGTGGTGAAGGTCAGGTGCGGGCGCGCATCGGTGGTGGTGTCGTCGACCTCCTGGCGGATGGCCAGGACGTCGCCGTTGTGCCGCACGAGCCGCAGCACGACCTCGCTGAACCCCGACAAGCTCGAGGCCGCCGGGATCAGGACGGCGTAGGCGATGCGGATGCCCGCGGGGTGGAAGGCGACGGCGCGGGCGGCCTGGTTGCCGCCGGCCGAGTAGGGGGCGGCGGTCACATCGGTGTAGAAGTCCCGCTTCATCGCCATGTCGGGCTCGAAGACCCAGAGCTGCCCGCGGAGGCCCGCGGAGATCCGGCTCTCCCAGTCGGCCAGGCTCGAGGGGTTGGTCAGCACGTGCCCGGTGACGACGCTGGCCCGCGAGACGACCCGCAGGGCCTGCACCGGCTTGCCGTTGCCGATCCGCGTCCCGAAGAGGCGCTTGATCCCCGGCCGCTGCCCGATCCGCCGCAGGCCCAGCACGCGGACGTTGCGCAGGGTCGACGGGGGCCCGAAGAGCTCGGGCGTGTACCGGTGGGGCGTGTGGTTGGCCGCCCCGCGATAGGGGGGCTCGATGCGCGGCATCGGTCCCCTTTCGTCAGGCGTACCGGCGGGTCGGGTCCCACAGGGCGGCGCTGCCCTTGTAGGCGACGCGGACCCCGATCAGGTCGAGCACGGCGGTGGCGTGCGCGCCGGGCGTGATGTCAAACTGGATGACGTCGCCGGGCTGGAAGAGCGTGGTCTTGGCCGTCGTGTAGTTTTTACGGTCGAAGTCGATGGTCACGACGCTGGGGGTCGTCGCGTCGCTGATGGTCTGGGCCCCGACGGAGACGACGGCCGCGGCGAAGGCGGTCCCCGCCCGGCTCAGCAGGGCGGTCGCGTTGATCGTCGCCGTGCCCGCGTCGCCCGCGGTGCTCTTCACCATGGTCAGCAGCAGCTTGAGGGCGTCGGCGTCCTGGTCGTAGTTGCCGGGGACGACCCAGTTGTACGTCAGGTCCGCCACATCGGTGGCCGCCCAGCGGATGATGTCGCGGCTGGTGTTGGTCGCGACGATCGGGTTGGTCCCGGCGGTCAGCGTCAGGCCGGCGGTCTTGCCGGAGAACAGGGGCAGCGGGACGTCCTGCCACCACCCGCCGATCCGGCCCGCCGTTTCCACCGTCGCCTTGAGTGCAAGCGCATTGTCAC
>CAZMPE010000325.1:0-3809 GCA_964567955.1 uncultured Phycisphaeraceae bacterium
AGTCGGCGGGCATCGTCACCAACACGAACGGCATCCCCGACGACCCCCGCCCGCCCCGCGTCACCAGCGGCGTCCGCCTCGGGTCCGCGGCGGTCACGTCCCGCGGCTTCCGAGAGCCGCAGATGAAGCAGGTCGCCGCCATGATCGACCGTGTCCTCGCCGCCGGGCTCGACTCGCCGGCTCGGCTGGAGTCGGAGGCCGCGGCGGTCCGCGAAGAAGTCCGCGCCCTGTGCGCGAAGTTCCCCCTGCCCGGCTAGATGACCCTGAGACTCCGGCCCGCGTCCGCCTGCTCCATCCCGGGGATGTTGTAGTACTTCGTCAACGCCGCGCTCAGGCTCTGCGGCTCGGCCAGCACGAAGTGGCACGACCGCCCCAGCCGCCACCCCGCGAACTTCAGCGCCCGCACCAGGTGCTCGCGCGATGTGCACAGCACGAGGTCGCCATCGTGGTGCCACAGCGGCACGATGCGGAACTGCCAGGCCTGCCGCCGATCGATCAGCGGCAGCACATCCTTGTCCACGTCGGACGTGCACGGGTCCACGACCGTCGTGATCATCGCGAACTGATCCGCCCACGCCTGCTCGACCGCCGTCGGCCGGACACCAAAGAGCCGCTCGGCGATCTCGCCGAAGGGACGGCCGCTCCGCCGCTGATCCTCCAGCACGAGATCCCGCTGATCTTCCGTGATCGTGCCGCTGCTGACGAGCAGGTCGCCAAGTCGAACCGCCATATTCCCTCCCTCGTCCGCGGGCGCGGGGCCAATGGCCCCGGCCGCGGACCTCTCCTCGCACGGTCGCCGGCCGATCCCTCCGGGGCGGCCGCTTCCCGATGGTCCAGTGCATCGGCGGCACGGGCACGCGGGATGCGGCCGCGATCACACGAGATGCAGTTCGCGCCGCCCGCGCGACGGCTGGGAAAGCGGGGGACTCCCGGGCCGCTGCGTCGACCCGGAGGGTTCTTCCGGCCGCAGCGGTCGCACAGGAGCAGCCCGACGCCGCAACGGGGCGTCCGAGAACACCAGGGCCCGAGTTGGTCGGTCAGTCCGCGGTCTCGATGGTGACCGTCAGGTTGCGGCTCTGGAACTGCTCGACGTACAGCTCCGCCCGCTCGCGGTGCGTCACCAGCAGCAACGCCGTACCCGTGTTGTGAGCCTCGAGCATCACCGTCGCCGCGTGCTTGATGTTCAGCGGCGTCAGGTCCACGATCGTCTCGACCACGTACATCCGATCGTTGTGATCGTCGTTGTGCAGAAGCACGCGGTACGGCGGCAGCCGGCCGATGCGCGGCCGCGACGGCGAGGCCTTCTCGCGCACTCCGGTCGTGGCGGATCGCTCAACGGGCGTCGCCTGGTCCGGCATGGATTCCTCGGGCATCTGGTTCATCGGCACTCCGCGATCGTCGGGCGGTCGCCCGCCTCGATCCGCCTGAATCCTTCGCCCGCCCAGGGCGGAAATCGACCGCCGCGCAGGGTATTTCCTCCAACGAATCCGCCGTCGCCGTTCCTCAACGGGAAGCCGCGCGGCACGCCTGAGTCGATGCTGGCATACTGGGCGACCCGGGCGCCGACCGGCGCCCCCTCGGACTCTGCAGCGGCGGGAACACCGTGAGCATCGACCTCGATCGCGTCATCCTCATCGTCACCGGGGCCCACCTGCGGTCGGAGGTCGGTGACCGGCCCCTCGCCTACGGCCTCCGCGAACGCATGGTCTCCTGGCTCCAGACCCGGGGGCTCGGGGGCGACCTGCCCGCCGAAAGGGTCGTCGTCTGCTCCGACGTCTGGTACCTCAACCAGGCCGAACTCCGCACACGCCCCACGATCAGCATCGGCGGGCCCGGCGTCAACGCCCTTTCGGCCTTCCTCGGCGACAAGCTCCCGACGGCCTTCGCCATCGAGGACGTCCTGCTCGTCCAGGTCGACCTCGATTTCGTCGACATCATCGCCTGCTGCTGGGGGATGAACCACGCCACGACGGTCTCGTCCGTCGAGGCCTTCGTCGAGCGGTACCTCGAGGATTTCCTCCTCGCCGCCACCCGCGACTGGACCTGACCGGCCTACTTCCCCACGCAGAACGTCGCGAAGATCCGCCCGATCACATCGTCGGGGCTCACGCGACCGCACAACTCGCCCACGGCGTCCAGGGCCCCGCGCAGCAGCCCCGCCGCGGCCTCGGGCTGCCGCAACCGCTCCCCGTCCTCGCGCGCCACCGCCGCCGCGTCGGCGATCCGGGCCCGCGCTTCCGCCAGCGCCCGCCGGTGCCGCGCCACCACCGTCGTCGTCCCCCCGGCCCTCGACGCGCACGCGTGCTCGGCGATCGCCCGTCGCAGCGCGCCCAGGTTCCACCCGTCCAGCGCACACACCCGCACGTCCGGTTCCTCGCCGTCCGGACCGGGCAGGTCCGCCTTTGTCCGCACGCGGATGATCGGTGCGCTCCCCGCGTCCACGCCCTCAAACCGGCCCGACGGATCGCAGTGCACCACCGTGTCCGCCCGCTCGATCGCCTCCCGCGCCCGCGTCTGGCCCTTCCCGGCCACGCCTCCCGACACCGATCCGTCCAGCCCCGCGAGGTCCACGAGCGTCACGGGCCCCGCCCCGGGCAGCACGCCGCTCAGGTCGACGGTCTCCTCGAGCGCATCCCGCGTCGTTCCCGCGATCGGCGAGACCACCGCACGCGACCGGCCCAGCAACGCGTTGAACAGCGTCGACTTGCCCGCGTTGGGTCGCCCCGCGAGCACCACCCGCGCCAGCGGGGCGCCCGCCTCCCCGGCCCGGCCCGGCCCGATCCTTCCATCGATCGCCGCCGCGAGCGCGCCCAGCCGCTCACCCAGTTCACGCGGGCCGATCGCGACAACGTCCTCCTGGTCCGTGAAGTCGATCCCCGCCTCGACGAGCGCCAGCAGCGTGGTCAACTCCTCCGCCATCGCGCGGTACGCCGATCCCGCGTCCCCGGACAACAGCTCCCGCGCCGCGACGAGTTGCTCGTCGTTGAGCGCGCCGATCGTCGCCGCCACGCCCTCGGCCTGGTCGAGCGTCAGCCGCCCGTTGAGGTACGCGCGCGCCGTGAACTCGCCCGGCTCCGCCCGCCGCACGCCCGGCAGGTCCAGCATCGCGTCCAGCGCCCGCTCCAGCAGCGCCCCGTTCCCCGGCAGCACGATCTCCGCGCTCTCCTCCCCCGTGTACGACGCCGCGCCCGTGAACCGATTCAAAAGCGCAGGAAGCGTCCTGTCCCCGATCCGGGCCCGGACAACGAACGCGCCCCGCCCCGCCGGCGCCGATTCGACCACCGCGCCCAGCGCCGCCGCCGTCCCCGCGCCCGAGACGCGCACGATCCCCCGGGCCGACGGGCCCGGCGCCGAAGCGATGGCCGCGATGGTGTCGCCGAATCGCACGCGGGATTGTTCGCCCTCCGCGCGCTTAGCGCCGCTTGGGCGGCTGGCCCCGACCCTTGAGCATCGCCTTCTGCCGGGCCTCCGCCGCCGCCTGCAGCCGCGCCAGGAACCCGCCGGGCTTCGGGGCCCGCGCCTTGGGGTTGAGCAGGTCGTGCTTGTCCATGTGCGAGCGGATCCACTTGCTCTCGAGGATCCCCAGCGTCGAGTTGGCGATGAAGTAGATCGACAGCCCGCTCGGCGCCCCGTACATGATCAGCGGGAACATCACCACCATCATCACCTTCATGATCTTCTGCGTCTGCTCCTGCTCCGGCGTCAGCGTCGCGCTGCTCGGCGGCGTCAGGTACTTCTGCTGGATGTAGAACACCACGCCCAGGACCAGCGGCAGGATGTTGATGGAGTCGAACGGCACGCCCAGCAGC
>CAZMPE010000326.1:0-3777 GCA_964567955.1 uncultured Phycisphaeraceae bacterium
TGGTACATGGGGAGGTAGCTGACATCCTCGCCGTCAAAGGCGACCTGGCCCTCGTCGGCGTCGATCATGCCGATGGTCATGCGGAACGAGGTGGTCTTGCCGGCGCCGTTGCGGCCAAGGAGTCCGACGATCTCGGACTTCTCGACGGCGAATGAGACGCCGTTGACGACCGTCCGCCCGGCGTAGGTCTTCTTCAGGTTGACCGTCTGCAGAAGGGGCACGCGCGGACAGTCTACGCGTGGGGGGACCGGGGCGCGGTCAGGTCAGGACCCGCAGGCACGCCGGGTAACGGAAGAACTCGCCGCGGTTGGCGGCCATGGCGGCCATGACCGTCCCGACGACGCCCAGTCCGCTGATGATCGGGAGCAGGACGATCCCCACCCCGAGCGGGCTCAGGACGCTGGCCGCGGCCCAGTAGATGACCAGGCTGATCTGGAAGTTGACGGCCTCGCGCCCGTGGTCATCGAGGAACGGGGACTCGTGCCGGCGCTTTTTCCACATGATCAGGGCGATCACGACGATCGGGACGATCAGGAACGGCGCAAAGAAGGTGAGGTGGGTGAGCGTGGCGTGGGTGCGCTCCGACTCCGTCGCGTCGCGATCGACGAACCGGGGGTTCTGCTCCGGCGGCTTGTGAGGGGATGGTTCGGTCACGACGGGCATGATCTCTTCCTTCAGGATGATTGGGCAAGCGGCGGGCTGGGTTTCGTGAGTGGGGCTCGACCCGCCTCGCTGTGCAGATTAGGCTGTCTCCCGGACGATACCCCCTTCGCCGCCCTCTTCCCCCGGGGCCCGTCCGCCGCAGGAGTATGACGATGCTGAATCACGTCCGCCGTTCATCGGTCGCTGTCGTCGCCGCGCTCGTGCTCGGAGTCTCTCCCGCGTTCGGGGGCGTCCCGGCGCCGGATCTCGGGGCGGCGATCCGTTCGTCGTTGCAGGTGTCGTCGTACACGCTGCAGCGGTTCGAGGCGCCCGCGTCGAGCGCGGCGGGGTTCCGTGCGACGTTCCGGCTCGGCGACCGGTCGTACTCGTTCTCGGTGACGCCGGACGAGATCAATGCGCCGGATTCGGTGATGGAGTTGTACAGCGACGAGGGCGAGACACAGGTCCTGCCCGCGCCGCCGAGCCACATCTTCACGGGCGAGGTCGAGGGCGTCGAGGGGAGTTCGGTGACGGCGCAGCTGATCGGGGGCCGGCTCAACGCGATGATCCTGCTTCGGAGCGGGCGCGAGGCGTGGTTCGTCCAGCCGCTGAGCGACGTGACGCCGAACGCCGGGGTCACCGAGCACGTGGTGTACAGCGCCGACGCGCTGGTTCCCGACGGGTCGCGCTGCGGGAACGATGATCACCACCACCTGTCGCCGCTGCTCGCGCAGGGGTCGGCGGGCGGCGTGCACGGGACGTTTGCCGACGGGCCGCTGCGCTGCCAGATCGCGGTCGAGGCGGATTTCCAGTTCTTCCAGCTCAACGGCTCGAACGCGTCGGCGACGGCGCAGGACATCGCGAAGGTGATGGCGTATGTGCGCAACTGGTACATCGCGGGAGCGAACGTGACGTTCACGATCACGCGGTACATCATCCGGACGACATCGGGATCGAACCCGTACTCCAGCAACGACGCGGGCGTGCTGCTCGACCAGGTGCGGGCGCAGTGGGCGGCGACCCAGGGGTCGACCGTGCGGGACATCGGCAAACTCTTCACCGGGCGGGACCTCGTCGGCAGCACGATCGGCCTGGGGTACGTCGGCGTCGTCTGCAGCCAGACGTTCGGCTTCTCGCTCTCGCAGAACCGATTCACCACCGCGCTGGGCAAGCGGGCCTCGGTGGCCTCGCACGAGATCGGGCACAACTTCAACGCGAGCCATTGCAATACGGGCCTGCCGACCCAGTGCGCGCCGTGCGCGATCATGCTGTCGCAGATGGGGACCAGCGCGGCGCAGGTGACGACGCTGGGCTGCTCCGGGACCGTGATCGCCGGGTACGCCCTGGGCCGCTCGTGCCTCGAGCCGACGGACGGGACCGGCGGATTCTGCCGCGCGGACCTGAACGGCGACGGCACGCTGGACCTCGCCGATTTCGGCGCGTTCCAGGCGGCGTTCGGGTCGGGCGATCTCGGGCACGCGGACTTTAACGGCGACGGGCTGCTGACGCTGGCCGATTTCGGGGCGTTCCAGACGGCGTTCGCCCTCGGCTGCCACTAGCGACGGGGGCGCGCCCCGGCGCGTTGCCCCGCTTAACACCCGCGACGGTCCATCAGGCAGGAACCAGAGGCGATAACTCGTCGAATGGCCTCGTGCGCCCGCGCCGCAGTGCGTCGGTTTTGGCCCGGGGGTGGCCAAGAACCGGGCGTCGGGTAGAGTCTGAACAGGCGGAGAGAACTTCTTTGTGCATGGACGACCCGGGTGGGACCCGGCGGCTTGCAGAACAGGATCACCGGGATGGTTCCATCGAGGTCGAACTGGCGTGAATGGACGTGGGTGGGCGGTGCGGGGCTCGCGCTGGGCGCGGCGTCCCTGGGCACGCTGCCGACGACGCTGGTCGACTTTTTCGGACCCGGGACGCAGCCGACCGAGATCAACGAGTACATGCTCAGCGCGAACGACTGCGTGAACTGCCACGGCAACTACAACTCCGTGCAGGAGCCGCTGCGTCCGTGGGCGGCGAGCATGATGGGGCAGGCGGCACGCGACCCGATCTTCCACGCGGCGCTGGCGATCGCGGAGCAGGACGCCGCGTTCGGCGGCGACCTGTGCCTGCGGTGCCATGCGCCGTCGGGCTGGATCGAGGGCCGGAGCGTCCCGACCAACGGGTCGCAGCTGGCCGGTACCGACATGGAGGGCGTGACGTGCCACACCTGCCACCGGATGGTCGATCCGGTGTACGTGCCGGGCGTGAGCCCGCCCGAGGACCAGGCGATCCTGGCTGGCCTGACCCACCTGCCGACGAGCGCGCACTCCGGTCACTACGTGATCGATCCCGACGACCGGAGGCGCGGCCCGTTCAACGTCGCGCCGTTCACATTCCACCCGTGGATTGAATCGCCCTTCCATCAGAAGTCGTCGATGTGCGCGACATGCCACGACGTGAGCAACCCGGTCTTCACGCGTCAGCCGAACGGGACGTACGTCCTCAACGCCCTCAACGAGCCGCACCCGACGCACGACAAGTACGACGAGTTCCCCATCGAGCGGACGTTCAGCGAGTGGTCGCAGAGCGCGTTCGCGCAGGGGCCGATCAACATGGGCGGGCTCTTCGGCGGGAACAAGCTCGAGGTGAGCAGCTGCCAGGACTGCCACATGCCGGACGCGACGGGCAAGGGGTGCAGCTTCGGCCCGACGCGGACCGACCTGCCGCAGCACCACTTCAACGGCGGCAACACCTGGGTGCTCAAGGCGGTGCGAAACTTGTACCCCGACTTCGAAACGTTCCTGACGGCGTCGTCGGTGGACGCGTCGATCGCGCGGGCCACGACCATGCTGCAGAACGCCTCGACGATGGCGCTGAGCGAGACGGCCACGGCGGTGACGGTGCGGATCACCAACAACTCCGGGCACAAGCTGCCCACGGGGTACCCCGAGGGCCGCCGGATGTGGATCAACGTGAAGTTCTACAACGCCGCGGGGTCGCTGATCGCGGAACGCGGGGCGTACAACACGTCGACCGCTGTGCTGACGACCGGCGACACGAAGGTGTACGAGGCGAAGCTGGGGCTCGACGCGGCGATGGCGGCGCTGAGCGGGCACCCGCAGGGGCCGAGCTTCCACTTCGTGCTCAACA
>CAZMPE010000327.1:0-3774 GCA_964567955.1 uncultured Phycisphaeraceae bacterium
TCGGCGACGGCGCGGACTTTGATCGCGGACATGACGCGCGAGTCAACCTCGAGCGTCAGGAGTTTCTCCTTGAGCGCCAGGGCGTTGATGACCGTGCCCAGCATGCCCATGTAGTCGGCGGTGGCGCGGTGGATGTGCCCGGCCTCGGCGAGCTGGGCGCCGCGGACGATGTTGCCGCCGCCGACGACGACGGCGATCTGCGTGCCGCTCTGGGCGGCGTCTCGGACCTCACGGGCGATGACTTCCAGCTCGTGAGCGTCGACGCCGAAGCCGCCGGGGGCGCAGAAGGCCTCGCCGCTGAGCTTGACCAGTACCCGCCTGTACATCCGGCTCCCGGAGGGCGCCCGGTCCCCCTTGGTTGATGTCTTGGACGGGGATCGCGGGGGGTTTTTCATTGCGGGGGTGGCCATGGCGGTCTCCTCGGCGCCGGACCGCCGGCCCGTCCGGATCGCCCGGATCGTGGTCCGATTCAACACGATCCGGTGCGGACCGTCAAGGAGCGTGCATCGCGGGCGGCGTGAATCGGTATCAGAACCGGGTCCAACGAGCCGCGAACAGTGGGGCAGGCGGATGGTCCGGCGGTCTGAACAGGCCGCCCTCCGGAGCCGGAGAACGGCCCGGTTTGACGCCCGCCGCCGGGCGCGGCCGATACGATTGGTCAGATGATGCCGGAACCGCCACAGTCCGACGCCCCTTCCACCGCCCCACGAGGCGGGTTGATCGGGGTCCTGCTGGGGCGGCCGGCGGTCCGGCTGGGGCCGGATGGTGAGCCGATCCCCGAGACGATCGGGCGGCGGGCGGCGAGGATGGCGCCGCCGGCGACGTTGCTGGGCTTGCTGGTCTCCCTCGGCGTGCACCTCGTGTTGCTGGCGATCGCCGCGGTCGTGGCGATCGGCGGGGCGCAGGCGGGCGGCGCCGGGGAAGGGGGGATGCCCCCTGTTGAACTGGCGATCATCACCGAGACCGAACTCGCGGCGATGCAGGGCGGAACGGTCGATGCCGAAGCGCCGGCGGCGCCCGAAGTGGACCCGACGTTGACCATGAGCCTGGAGCTGCTGGATACGTCGGTGAGCGCGGCGATCAGCGATGTCGGGTCGCAGCCGCTGGGCGGGGGCGCCCTCGCGGGGGCCGGGGACATCCTCGGGCCGGGCGGGTTCGGGGACGGCGACGGGCTGGGCGGCGCGGGCGGGGGCGCGGCGTCGTTCTTCGGCGCCGAGGCGCGGGGGACACGGTTCGCGTACATCGTCGACGTGTCCGGATCGATGGCGTACGACGACAAGCTCGACATGCTCAAGCGTGAGCTGTCGCGGTCGATCGACGCGTTGCTGGAGAACGCCAAGTTCTTCGTCGTCTCGTTCTCGTCGGATTCGATCCCCCTCGGCGGCAAGCGCGAGTGGACGGACGCCGCCGACGTGGGGAAGGCGTGGGCCCGCAAGACGATCAGCACGTTCGGCGCCGGGGGCTCCACGCTGCCCGGACCGGCCTTCGAGATGGTCTTCTCACTTCGGCCCAAGCCGGACGCGGTCTACTTCATGACCGACGGCCAGTTTGATCCCGAGGTGGCGTTGCTCGTGCTTCGTCTGAACGCGGAGCAGCGGATCCCTGTGCATTGCATCGGGTTCGCTAGCAAGGAGTCCGAGGACCTGATGAAGCGGATCGCCGCGGATTCGGGGGGCACGTACACGTATTTCACGGGGACGCGGAAGTGATCGCCGGGGTGCTCATGGCGGCCGTCTTCGGTGTAGCGGCGCAGGTTGAGTTGCGCGCCGGCGAACCGGCGCCCCCCGGTGAGATTGCGGCGGTCGATGCGGGCGGGGTGCGATTGGCTCCGAATTCGTCCGATCCGGCGCGTGCGGGCATCGTGATCGGATGGGATCGGATACGAGAGGTCCGCGGGCCGATGGCCGACGAGGCCGCGCCGTTCATGGTCGTCGCCGATCACGCGTGGCGGGCCCGGACGCGTCTGGAGCGTGGCGACGCGATCGGCGCCGAGCGCCTCTTTGAAGACCTGTTCAACACCAGGTACCGGGGCGAGCGCGGCGCGACGGCCCGGGTCGTCGCGGAGGGTCTCCTGCGATGCCGGCTGCGGCGCGGGGCGCATGTCGCCGCGGTCGAGCCGTGGCTCGCGCTCCTCGATATCGAGGTCGAGCCGGGGACGCTTCACGCGGGCTGGTCGGTTGAGGCGGGGCTCGCACCGGTCATGGACGCCGCGACCGGATTGATCCCGGCGATTCCACCGATCTGGGCCGGGGGTGCGGCGGCGACGAGCATGTCGGGGCCGGGTTTCGAGCGATCGGGCACGCCGGGGCTTTCGGGCCAGAAGGGGGCCCGGATCGCGGAGTTGTACCTGACCGCCGCGCGATTCGAGGCCGGACAGGACGTCGTCGCTCCGTCGCTCAACGAGGCCGATCCTGGTGTTCTGCTGGTGGCGCAGATTGTCGCCGCACGTGTCGGCGACGCGGGTCTCCGGCGTTCGGCCCGCCTGGCCCTTCAGGAGCGACTGACTCCTGCGCGTTCCACGGATGTCTCGCCCTGGGTCGAAGCCTGGTGCCGCGCGGCGATCGGGCGGTCGTACCTCCGTGAAGACTCTGCCGAGGATCGGCGGCTCGGTGTGATCGAGTTGCTGCATCTGCCCGCGCGATTCTCGCGGGTCCACCAGTACCTCGCCGGCACGTCGCTGGCGGAGGCGTCGGTCGCGCTCGAGGCGATGGGCGACAAGGCCGGGGCGGCGAGCTTGCGTGCCGAGTTGTTCGGCCGATACCCCGGGCACCCCGTGCTGGAATGGGACCCGATCCGATCCGCGGCGCCGCGTCCGACTCCGACCCCACCGGGCATCGCGCCGATCGGCGTGCCCGATCCTCCCACGTGAAGGATGACTCTCCGATGAACACGTTCACCGTCTGGATTCTTGCACAGGGCGCGGCCCAGGCCGAAGAGGGCGCGACGCTGATGAGCTACATCCGCTCGGGCGGGGTGATCAGCTACATCCTGATCACGCTCTCGTTTGTCGCCCTGGGCCTGATCGTCCGCAACCTGATCGTTCTGCGGTTCTCGCGGATCGCGCCGCCGATGGCGGTGCACCGGCTCGACGTGCTTCTGCGTGAGAACGACACGAAGGGTGCGCTCGCGTTCTGCACCGATCCGAACAACGACAGCTTCCTGACTCGGGTCTTCGGCTCGGCGCTCGCGCGCTGCGCCAAGAGCCCTTTCGGGTTCCTCGAGTTCCGGTCGGCGATGGAGGAATCGGGGCAGGCCGAAGTCGACCGGCTGCACCGGCTGACCGACAGCATCGGTGTCATCGCGGCGATCGGTCCGATGCTCGGGCTGCTGGGCACGGTGTTCGGGATGATCGGAGCCTTTGACAGCATCGGCCGGCTCGAGGGTGCGACCCGATCGCAGGAGTTGGCCAGGTTCATGGCCATGGCGTTGGTGGTTACCGCCCAGGGTCTGATCGTCGCCATTCCGTGCACGGTGGCCTTCGCGCTCTTCCGCCGGCAGGTCGACCGTCTCGCGGGCGACGCCTCGCAGATCACCGAGGAACTCGCCGGGCACCTCCAGCAGGCGGCGGGCGGGGAGCGCCCGGCGGGTGCACGCCCGGGGCGGCCGGCGTCGCCCAGCGGCCCGCGCGGAATCGTCGAGGGGACGCGCGGGGTCCAGATCTCATGAACCTCGGGCGCTCCTTCAGACCCAAGGAAGCTTCGTTCGATCTCACGCCGATGATCGACGTGCTGTTGCTGCTCATCATCTTCTTCATGATGACGTCGCAGTTCACGC
>CAZMPE010000328.1:0-3762 GCA_964567955.1 uncultured Phycisphaeraceae bacterium
CGCGCCCATTCCCTTGATCTTCGGTGCACCCTTCATCCGGTTGCGTGCATCGAGCATGAACCGGATCCGCTAGAGCACAACTTCCGTGGTAATCGGCTTGGTCAGGAAGATGAGCCTGTTCGGGTCCACCTGGTGAACCCAGATTGACTCTTGTCCGCCGCCGGACATGAACAGCCCGTGCAGCGTGTCTTCATGAGCACATCGGTCAGATGGACCCAGAGGAGGCCGCGCACCGACTGCGGGCGGTCGGAGAGTTTCGCAGCTGCTATGAGAAGAGGGACCGAATCTCATGGACATGCGGCCGACCGGGCGGGACGGGTGGATCGCTCTGCGCGACGACGTTCTGGCGCGGGCGCATCTTGAGAGACGACCCGGCCGGTGTGGCCCGGATGACAACCGTAACGCCGTCGAATAAGGCGCCGCGTGGAGCACCGGTTGTCGGGGGCTTCACTAGTTCACGCTCGTTTCCGAGGCGGGCGGACACTCCGGGAGGGGGTCAGAATCGCTCTTGTCTCTCCGTCAACCGGGCTCGAACGAAAGTCCGATAGCCATCCCGGGGCCTCCGAGACCAAATCCGACCGTTCGAGCCGACGGCGAAGTGCCCCGTCGATCCGGGTCGTCGGAGCGGCACAAGCCCTCGCCGAGGCGCGGATCGCCGGACAAGCCCTGGAGGCGCCGGGAAGCCCTCAGCCGCCGTTCCGTCTCAGTATTGCCGCCCGACCCCGGGTCGGATTTCACTTGACAGTCTCGCGCGGATGGTGATGCTGGAGGGGTAGGGTGTTGTGCGCTCCGGTCGATGGGGCGCCCTCGGGAGAGACAAGCGATGCGACATGACGCCATGCGTTCCGGGTATCTGGCTGTCCTTGGGTTGGCCATGGGGGCGGCAACCGCGTCCGCGCAGCCCGCGTTCTCCGTTTCGCCGGCGGGGCCAAGCGGGCTGTCGCCGGCGGGGATCTACACGCCGAGCGGCGGGGGCCCCATGTTCATCGGCGGCGGCGCCGGGATCGGCGCGGGCGACCCCGCCGACGACCTGGACGGATTCTCGACCTCGTCGGATGAGGACGACTTCACGATTTGCGGATCGGTCGATCCACTGACCGTCGGCTCCGGCGGTCCCGAGGGCCCGCTGCCGCCGTACAACGTCTTCGAGCAGGCGCTCAAGCGTCAGCACGCGGCGGACGCGTACATCGGGTCCGAAGCGTACAACCGCTTCACGGGCATCCTGCCCGCGCCGATCAGCACGGGCCTCAACACGAACTTCATGACGGCCAACCAGTCGCCGCTCTACTTCATGGATTTCGGGCTGCTGCCGCTCGGCGGGCCCGACGTCTTCCATCCGGTAGGGACGCCGGCCGATGACGTCGACGGTCTGGAGCACTTCAAGGCGGGTGTGCCGCAGTCGATCTACTTCACGCTGAGCCGGCAGAGCCCGTCCCTCAATCAGATCGCCGGCGGCGTCGGTGACAGCGGCGCGGACATCTTCTTTGATGTCGACTTCAACCTCGGAGGGACGGAATCGCTCTTCGCGTCGCAGGAGCAACTGGGTCTTCAGCCGCTGGACGACATCGACGGTCTGAAGATTTGGGACGCGCTGAACGACGGGATCTTCAACGAGAACGACACGATCCTGTTCAGCCTCACGCGCGATTCCCCGACGCTCGCCGCGGCGGGCCTGAGCCCGGCGGACATCATCGCCGTGACGTTCGGGCAGGTGCCCTTCGTGCTGATGCACTTCAACGAGTTCGGGCTGCTCTTCGGCGACGACATCGACGCTTTCACGATCGATCCGCTGATCAACAACTCCGCGCTCGCGACGATTCTCGCCAACACGCCGAGCCCGTCGGCGATGTCGCTGCTGGTGTTGGCCGCGGTCGGCGCTGCGCGCCGGCGTCGCTCAGAGAACCGGCCCCCGCGTTGGCCGGAGGGTCGGTTCTGAAGGAGTGTCCGATGCGAAGGGGTTACCCGGGCCGGCGGGCCCGGTAGGCGATGAACTCGGCGGCGAGCAGCGTCCCCATCAACTCGTCGTTCGGGCCGGTGCGCGGGCCCAGCCAACGGTGGCCCGGACGGCGGCGCATGCCCGCCTCCCGCGGTCGGCGGAACCACCGATCGATCGGGATCATGTCGTTCATCGGCGTGTTCTCGGCCTCGGTCGTCGAGCGAACAAGATCGCGGACGCGCCGGTGACGAGCGGCGGTCTCGGCGGCTCGCCGATGAACCCGCCTGCCAACGTTGGCGGCAAACCACGTCGTCCAGCTCTGGAGTGTGGTCGTCTTCGCAGTTTGTGTGCCGCTGGTGTTCACGATTCGTCTCCGGGCGACCGGGTCCCTACGTGGAGAAGCGAGGAAACCGGCCCCGGCCTCACGCCAATCGGGCGGGTCGGGCCGGAAGATTGAAAAGACCCCGGACAATCCCTCGGTTGTGGGTCGGGACCTGATGGGGTAGAGTGGATTGATCCGCGAGGACCGCGATGAGCGAAACACCGAAGCCGAAGCCGTCACCCGAGACCGACGCCCAACTCGTCGCGAAGGCGGTTCAGGGCGATTCGCAGGCCGTGACCACGCTGCTGGGCCGCTGCGGGCCGGCGGTGCGTCAGCGCCTGGCCGCGAGGATCGGCCAGCATTGGAAGGGCTCGCTCGACGAGGACGATGTGATGCAGGTCACGTACCTCGAGGCGTTCACGCGGATCAACCGGTTTGTGATCCGTAAGGGCGGCGAAGCCGAGGCGGGCGCGGCGTTTCAATCGTGGCTGACGCTCATCGCGGAGAACAACCTGCGGGATGCGATCCGCGGCCTGGAGCGCGCCAAGAGGCCAGATCCACGCCGGCGGGTCCAGTCGCCCGCGAACCAGGACTCGTACGTCTCGCTCGTCGAGATCCTCGGCGTCACGAGCAACACGCCCAGCCGCCAGGCCGCGAAGCACGAGGCGGTCTCCGCGATCGACAACGCGCTCAAGCAGATGCCGGAGGACTATCGCAAGGTCATCCGGCTCTACGATCTCGAATGCCGTCCGATCGAGGAAGTGTGCGCGGAGCTGGGCCGGACCTCCGGCGCGGTGTACATGCTCCGGGCGCGGGCGCAGGACCGGCTCAAGGAGCTGCTGGGCGGGGCCTCGCAGTTCTTCACACACGCTCCGTGAGCGGGCGGGCCCCGGTGTCGCTGGTGATACCAACGGATGATCCGCGCCGGGAGCAATGACGGTCATGAGCGACGATCCTGCCAACGGGACGCCGGGGTCTGGCGGTCGGGATGACGACCTGATCGAGCGGGCGCGCCGGCAGATGGACGACGTCGAGTCCGATCCGGGCGGGCCGGGGTTTGCCATGCCGCCGCCGGACTCGTTCCCGGGGTATGACCTCATCCGCGAGATACACCGCGGCGGCCAGGGGGCCGTTTACCTCGCCGTCCAGCGGGCCGCGAAGCGCAAAGTCGCGATCAAGGTCATGCACGGCGGGCCGCACGTCGGCTCGGCGGGCCGGGCGCGCTTCGAACGCGAGGTGCAGGTTCTCGGCCAGCTCAATCACGCCAACATCGTCAGGATCCACGACAGCGGGGTGACCGCCGACGGCAGCTTCTTCTACGTGATGGATTACATTTCGGGGCGGACGCTCGACGAACACGTCGCCGCGTCCAAGCCCCGCGTGGAGGACGCGCTTCGTCTGTTCGCGAAGATCTGCGACGCGGTCAATGCGGCGCACCTGCGGGGCGTCATCCACCGGGATATCAAGCCCGGCAACATCCGCGTGACGGCGACCGGAGAGCCCG
>CAZMPE010000329.1:0-3741 GCA_964567955.1 uncultured Phycisphaeraceae bacterium
GGTACGACACCATCGTCGGCGAGCAGGGCGCCACCCTCTCCGGCGGCCAGCGCCAGCGGCTCGCCATCGCCCGCGCCGTCCTCCGCGACCCCACCATCCTCATCCTCGACGAGGCCACCAGCATGATCGACGCCGACTCCGAGGCGCGCATCGCCGAGGCCATCGCCGACTTCACCCGCGGCCGCACCTGCCTCATCGTCGCCCACCGGCTCTCCACGGTCATCCACGCCGACCGCATCGTCGTCATGGACTCCGGACGCATCACCGACCAGGGCGCCCACGCCGAACTCCTCGAACGCTGCCCCGCCTACCGCCTCATCGCCGAAAACCAGCTCTTCCGCGGCACCGTCAACGGCGCGTAGCGGCTACGCTTCGATCATGCGCCGCGAAGGCACCGACGCGAACAACGTGCAGATGAGCGACGTCCTGTGCGACTTCTGCCGCACGGCATGGACGGACGACCTCCCCGTCATCGAGGGCCACCAGGGCAGCATCGTCTGCGGGCCCTGCGTCGCCGCCGCGTACACCAGGATCGTCCTGCGGTCCGAACCCGGCGCACCGCCCGGCTACAAGTGCACGATGTGCCTCGAGCACCGCGACGACCGCGCCTGGCACAGCAAGGCCCGGCCCGAGGCCTGCATCTGCGAGCGCTGCATCGACCTCGCCGTCACCGCGCTCGAAAAGGACAAGGACTGGAGCTGGAAACGCCCGACGGCCTGACGGCCCTCACGCCCACTCCATCAGCCGCAGCAGCGCCCGCGTCGGCGCGATGATCTTCTCCCCGTTCTGCCGCACGAAGTCCCGCACGATCGACACCGGCAGCCACAGCGCCTCGTCGCAGTCCCAGTGACGCACCCCGTACCGGAGCGCGCCCAGAGGCCCCGCCAGACGCACGCGATACACAATATTGAAGCTGCACGCCCGCTCGTCGCGACAGAACGCCTCCGGCCGCGCCGCCCCGATCGGCTCCGTGATCCCGCACTCCTCGCGCAGCTCCTCCGCCAGCTGCCCGATCAGCCGCGCCCCCGGCACCGGGCCCGTCACGCCCCCGTCCAGCCCCCCGGCCGGCGCCAGCTCCCACATCCCGCCATAGATCCGCGTCGACTCGCTCCGCCGCCCCAGCAGCACGTGCTCACGCCCGTGCCCGTCCGGAACCGTCACGATCGCGCTCACCGACAGCAGCACCACCCCCGTCTCCACCGCGTCCTGCACCGACAACCGCTTGTACGAGTCCCGCCGGCACCCGATCCGGCCGGCGACCGGATCGAACGATGTCATCGACAGGATCGGCCCGTCGTGCAGCCGCGGGTTCGCCGCGCACAGCGCCGCCCACGCCCGCTCCACGCGCTCGTCCTCGCCCGCCTCCGTCCCCTCCTCGACCTCGACCCGCAGATCCCCCTCGCTCATCGGCTGCACCGACCAGATGCGGACACCGGGCGGGCCGCACTTCACCTCGGCCGCGTAATCCCACCCGCCCTCGCCGTTCATGTCATCAGCCCCGCCAGATCCACGGGAAGGTCGCCGAGGCCCAGCTCCCTGGCCTCCTTCTGCAACTCCTCCTGCATCAGCAGCCGCGCCCGCGCCAACGCCTCGTTCACCGCCTGAGTGACCAGGTTCCCCGCCAGCTCACGCGTCCGCTCGTCCGCTGCCATTCCCGCCACCAGCGCCGGCTGCAGTTCAATCGAGACGACCTGCATCAACCCCGACGCCACCACGCGGACCGCGCCGCCCCCGGCCTCGCCCGTCGCCCGTGCCGCGCCCGCCCGCGCCTTCACCCGATCCCCCGCTTCGCGCAGCTTCTCCTTGTCCTTGAGCAGGCCCGCGACCGCCCCCATCGCCCTGAACTTCTCGAACACGCTGACCCCCTAACGCCCGAAGCTGGACGCCACCCACTCCGCCGATGTCACCCGCCCGTTCTCGACGTCGAGCGCCAGGCTCCCGTACGCCCACCCGGGGATGTGCGTGAAATCCAGCACCACGATCTCGTCCATGGAATCCATCGGCTTGTGCTCAAGCCGCTCCAGCGCTTCCGGCACCGACAGCCCGATCAGCTCGCCGCTCTCCACGATCGCCCGGACCTCCTCCTCCGTGATCGACGAGCCCATCCTCCCGATCCACACCGCCGCCGCGATCGCGACCACCACCAGCAGGGCGATCGGCGCGACATAACGGCGCGCGGACGACTCAGACTTTCCCGCTCTTCTCGCTCCCACCAGGTGTCCTTTCGGCGAACAGTTCAATCGCCCGCTTCACCAGCGGATGCGCCGAGACGTCCACGGCCGGCGCGCCGGCCGGCGCCTCGCGCCCCGGTGGAGCAGGAGTCCGCGGCGGGGGCGGCGCAGGAGGGGCCGCCGCGTGCGGCGACGGGGCCGGCCGGGATGAAACCCCGGGGTCCGCCGCCGTCAGCGTTTTTTTGCGGGAGCACTCCCGGCCGCCGCGCGCCCCGACACGATCGCCGTCACGTCCGCCAGTTTCTCCGTCAACGCCAGGCGAACGATCAGCGCGTCGAACAGCGCCCGCGGCGCCGCGCTGCTCTTGGCCGACCGCTGCACGCTCTCGCACAGGGCAATCATGTGGACGATCCCCGCCGCGTCGAACCGGCCCGCCAGCGCCGCTTCGTCCTTCCGCGCCTGGTCCGACAGCTCCACGAGGTCCGTCTCCGGCCCGCACGCGCAGAGCACCATCAGGTCCCGCAGCCGCCCGAGGATCGATTCGATCGTCTGCTCGATCGACGTGCCCCGCTTCAGCAGCTCGTCCGCCTTCTCGAGCGCCGGCCGCGGGTCCCCGTCCGCCAGCGCGCCCAGCAGCGTGGTGATCAGCGACCGGTCGGGCAGCCCGAGCATCTGCCCGAGCAGCTCCATCGTCAGCTTCTTCTCCCCCGACGCGATCAAGCGGTCCAGCAGCGACAGCGCATCGCGCATCGACCCGTTGCCCAGACGCGCCACCGCCGCCAGCAACTCCGGCTCCGCCGCCACCTTCTCCGTCGACAGCACGCCCTTGAGGTGCTCCGTGATCCGCGCCCCGGGGATATTGCGGAAGTCGAACCGCTGGCAACGCGACTGGATCGTCGCCGGCACCTTGTGCGACTCCGTCGTGCACAGGATGAACTTCACGTGCTCGGGCGGCTCCTCCATGGTCTTGAGCAGCGCGTTGAACGCCGCCGTCGACAGCATGTGCACCTCGTCGATGATGTAGACCTTGTACGGCCCCCGCATCGGACGGTAGATGCTGTTGGCGATCAGCTCCCGCGCCTGGTCCACCGAGTTGTTGCTCGCCCCGTCGATCTCGACGACGTCCGTGTCCCGCCCCGCCATGATCGCCTCGTCCACCTCCGTCTTGCCGCCGTTGAGGGCCTTGGCGAAGACCCGCGCCATCGACGTCTTGCCCACGCCCCGCGTCCCGCAGAACAGGTACGCGTGCGCCACCCGGTCCGACGCGATCGCGTTCTTCAGCGTCCGCGCGATGGGCTCCTGGCCCACGACATCGTCAAAGGATTGGGAGCGGTAACGCCGGGCGAGAACGGTGTACGACATGGCCGCATTGTACGGCCAACCGGACGGGGGCCCAAGAGCCCGGGAGGACGTCCAAACACCGAGGTCCGGCGGGCCGGCGCGATGACTCAGCGCTCCGCCGCCGCACCCTCAGCTGCACAACTCTGAGTAATCGGAGCCCGGTGCGCCGCCCCCCGCGGGCCCCGCCCGACCCCCTCCCCCCCATCGCATCGCGCCGGTCGGCGGCCAG
>CAZMPE010000330.1:0-3729 GCA_964567955.1 uncultured Phycisphaeraceae bacterium
GCGTCGACGCCATGAAGACGCGCCTGCGCGACTCACTTGCCCGGACCGGCGACCCCGCGGCGGACTGGCCCGTCCTGCGCGTCAGTTCGCCCGCCGACCCACGCTGAATTCGGCAACGCCCCCAGTGGGGTCTGCCGCCGATTTCGGTTCTGGCCAGCCCGCCAGCCCTCCCGCGTCCCCCTCCCCCTGCGCCACTTCGTACATCTCATCAGCCTCGAACTGTCTGCCAGCCAACGACTTACGAGGTCTTGAAAGAATCCTGACAAAACCCTATTGACAACCCGTTCAGACGCCGTACACTGGCCCCGTGGATCAAGCCGCCTCCATCTCCGGGCTCGATGTCATCGATGAACGGATTTACCACGCCGTCGTCGCGGGCGGGTCGGGTTCCGACGAACTCGCCGATGCGCTCAATCTGCCCGAGGCCGACATCGCCGCCCGCCTCGCCCGCGCCGCGCTCGCCGAGGCCATCGAAACCCACGACCGCGCCACGTCCCTCATCCGCTCCATCCGCCGCCGACAACAAGAAGAGGCCGCACTCGACGCCCTCTCCGCACGGCTCAAGGTCGCAACCGACCCGGCTGAGATCTGCCGCCTCGCCTCCCGCATTCTCAACTTTGATTTCTCTCCCCGCCGGCGATCGCGCCGCCCCTCGACCGCTCACGCCTCGACGCCGCGGACCCCGGAGCCGCGGGCCTCGGAGCCGCGGGCCTCGGAGCCGCGGGCCTCGGAGCCGCGGGCTTCAGCCCGCGCGGCTCACCGTCCCGCAATCGCATCCCCCTCCCTCCGCGCGCCCCAGGACACAGGACTCAGGACCAAGGACTCTCCCGTTCCTCCCTTCCCCTCCCTCGCTCCAACATCACTTTGCCACTCTGCCACTTTGCCACTTTGCCACTCTCCCCCCACATCCGAACTTCCGGCAGATCGGGTCCGTCGTGCACAGGCCGCCCCGGGCCTTGCACGCCGCGCGGCCGTGGGCGATCAGCAGGTGCGACAGCTCGCACCAGGCGTCGCGCGGGAAGAGGGCCATCAACTTGCGCTCGATCATGGGGATCGTCGTCCCCGGCTTGACGAGTCCGAACCGGGCCGCCAGCCGCTCGACGTGCGTGTCGACCGTCACGCCCACGTTGATGCCGAAGACGTTGCCCAGCACCACGTTCGCCGTCTTGCGGGCCACGCCCTGGAGCGTCAGCAGTTCGTCCATCGTTCGCGGCACCTCGCCCCCGAACTTCTCGACGATCTCCTTCATCGCCAGGTGGATCGCCTTGGACTTGTTCCGGAAGAAGCCCAGAGACCGGATGTACGGCTCGATCTCGGCCGGCGTCGCCGCGGCGTAGTCCGCCGGGGCCGGGAACCGCCGGAACAACTCGGGCGTCACCTTGTTCACGCCGACGTCCGTCGTCTGGGCGGACAGGATGGTCGCGATGAGCAGCTCGTGCGGGGTGGAGTAGTTCAGGGCGCACTTCGCGTCCGGGTATCGCGCGCGCAGCGCCCGCAGCAGCCGGCCCGCCCGGCGTTTCGCCTCGGGGGTGACGCGTGGGAGCGCGAACGGCAGATCGGTCGCCGGCTTCAAAGCCGCGTCCCCGCGAGCAGCGGCTCCTCCAGCGTCGTACCGCCGGGCTCGCCGTGATCGGTGATCGACCAGACGGCGGCGAGCAGCGAGAAGAGCACGAGCACCGTGTTGGCGACCATCAGTCGGGTGGCGGTGGGGTGGTCCTGCTCGAACGCCTGCCGGAACCGCTCGGCCGCGCCGTTGTCGCCCTCCAGCGCCGCGATCCAGTAGTTGTTCATGTTGGTGTTCATCTCCGGCCCGAGCACCAGGAACTGGTAGCTGAGCAGCGCGAGGAGGACGATCAGCGTCCCGCCCCGCGCGAACGTCGAGAACCGGCGCATCGGCAGCCCGTACACGAGGATCGCGACGCCGAAGGAGACGCCCGCGATGAGCACCGCGACGAACTGCATCACGTCGAAGATGAAGAAGACCCTGGCCGCCACACGCCCCGCCGCCAGCCGCCAGTGCTCGCCCGTGAACGCCGCGTACTGCGGCAAGGCCGGGTCCATTTCCCGCATGGTGGGGAAGACGACGGCGGCGGTCACCCCGGTCATCACGAGCCCGCCGAGCCAGAGGGCGAGGGCCGTGATATGAATCGTCTCGCAGAAGCGCCGTCCCTGGTTCATGGCCTCATGGTACCCTTCGGCCGGCGCGGCCATACGGAGCACCATGATCCCGACGTCCGAGTTGAGCGTGTCGCTGGCCGGCCTCGCACGCGAGGACGGACACCCATGGAGCGCGGGGGCCCGCGCGGCGATCGAATGGGCCGCGGCGAGCGGCTTCCGCTGGGTCGCGATCGACGGCACGCAGCCCGGGCTGCGGGCGCGCGAGATGGACCGGTCGGCACGCCGCGATCTCGGCGCGATGCTCCGCCGCCTGCGGCTGGGCCTCTCCGGCGTCGAACTCTGGATCCCGCCCGAGCACTTCTCCGACCCGGGGAACACCGAGCGGGCGGTCGCGGCCGCGGCATCGGCCATCGAGATGGCCGCGGATGTCGCACGCCTCGCCGAGAGCCGTCCCCCGCCCGTGCTCAGCCTGCTCCTGCCGCCCGCCATGCCGCGCACCGCCCTCGACGAGATCGCGGTCAAATCGGAAACCTGCGGGGTGCCGGTCGCGGACCACGCGCGCCCGCCGAGTCGCGGGGTACGGATCGGGATCGACGTGGGCGCGGCGTTGATGGCGGGGGAGGACCCGGGCGCTGCGGTCCTGCAGGCCGGGGCGGACCTGGCGAGCGTGCGCCTCGCCGATGCATCGCCGACGGGGCGGGTCGCGGTGGGGGCGCCGGGCGGGCGGCTCGACCTGCTCACCCTCAAGGTCTCCCTGACCACCGCGGGGTACGCGCGCCCGGTCGTCCTCGACCTGCGCGGGCTGACCAACCAGGCGGGCGCGGCGGCGCGTGGCGCCGAGGCGTGGGCGGGTTCGGTGCTCTGACTTCAGCGGTTCATCGCAGCGAGCGTCTCGTCGTCGATGTCGAAGTTGACGTAGACGTTCTGCACGTCGTCGAGATCATCGAGCGCGTCGACCAGGGCGAGGAGTTTCGTCGCCTCCTCCATGCCGACGGTGACGCGGGTCGCCGGCACCATCGCGATGCGGGCCTCGCTGATCGGGATGCCGTCCTTCTCGAGCGCCGCGCGCACGGCGAGAAACTCCGGCGCGCCCGTCGTGACGATGAAGACCCCGTCCTCGGCGTCGTCCGCCGGCGGCTCGACGTCCTGCGCTCCCGCCGCCGCGGCGGCCTCCATCAGCCGGTCCTCGTCCACCTTCGTGGCGGGCACGTGGATCTCGCCGAGCGACTGGAACATGTACCCGACGCACCCGGTGTTGCCCAGGTTGCCGCCGAACTTGCCGAAGGCGAGGCGCACGTCGCCGGCGGTGCGCGTGCGGTTGTCGGTGAGGGCGTCGACGATGAACGCCGCGCCCCCCGGGCCGTAGCCCTCGTACCGCACGTTCTCCCAGTTGTCGCCGCCGAGCTCGCCGGAGCCCTTCTTGATGGCGCGTTCGATCGTGTCGCGCGGCATGTTGGCGTAGCGTGCCTCGTCGATCGCGTACCGCAGGGTCAGGTTGCTATCGGGGTCCGGCCCGCCGTTCTTCGCGGCGACGATGATGGCCTTGGCGCACGTCGTCCACACCTTGCCGCGCGTCTTGTCGACGGCGGCCTTGCGGTGCTTGATGTTGTG
>CAZMPE010000331.1:0-3719 GCA_964567955.1 uncultured Phycisphaeraceae bacterium
GAGGACTACAAGCAGCTCGAGGGCAAGGGCGTCGCTGTCGACGAGATCATGCCCGCCGAGGCCGCCCACGCCATCATCGAGGATTCCCTCCAGCGGTACGAGATGGCGCGCCGCAAGGGGGCCATGAAGGGCCTGAAGTAGCCCCGCACGCGGCGCCCGCCCGCGGGTATCCTGTTCCAATGTTGCCGGGCATCGAAAAGGTCCTGATCAGCCGGGAACGCATCGCCTCCCGCGTCACCGAGATGGGCGCCCAGATCGCCGCGGACCTCGAACGCGACGCCGGCGGCGGGGGCGCCGACGGACGCATCGTCCTCGTCCCCATCCTCACCGGATCCATCGTCTTCGTCGCCGACCTCATCCGGTGCATGCCGCTCAAGATGAGCCTCGGCGTCGTCACCGTCTCGAGCTACCCGGGCAAGACGCTGGAATCCAAGGGCGCGGCGATGCGCGGCGCCCTTCCGCAGGACCTCGCCGGCCGGCACGTCCTGATCGTCGATGACATCCTCGACTCGGGTCGCACGCTCGGCCTGGTCCGGCGCCTCATCGGCGAGCAGCGGCCCGCGAGCCTCCGCATCTGCGTCCTGCTCCGCAAGGCCATCAAGCGGGCCGAGGACGTGCCGGTGGAGTACGCCGGCTTCGACATCCCCGATGCCTTCGTCGTCGGATACGGCCTCGATTACGACGGCTATTACCGCAACCTGCCCGAGATCGCGGTCCTCAAGTCGGAGGCCCTGTGACCACCCGGGCGGTGCTCGGCGCTCCGGACGACGACGTGCTGCTGTCCACGCGCCCGGGTGTGCTCTTTGTCCTCCGGCGGCCCACGCTCATCCTCATCATCCTCGGCGGGTTCGTCGTCGCCTGGTGGCTCTCCGGCGTGTGGAGGGGCGGCAGCGCCGACCGGGCCTGGCTCTGGTACGGCGTCCTTGTTCTCCTCGGCTGGCTCCTCTACCGCATCGTCGACTGGCGCACGCGCCGTTACATCCTCACCGCGCGCACGCTCACCGTCGAGGCCGGGCTCATCCGGCGCGTCGCCGCGGCCGTCCCGCTCCGCAACGTCCAGCACGTCACGCTCACACGCTCGCTCATCGAGCAGCTGGCCGGGCTCGGCACGGTCGGCGCGGCGACGGCCGGCTCCGACGGCGCGGCGGTCCACTGGCTCATGGTGCCCCGCTCGGTCGAGGCCCTCGCCGCCGTCCGCCTGGCGGTCGACCGCGCGCAATCCGACGCGGTGCCCGGCGCGCAGCCCGGGCTCGTCGTCATCGGCCTGGCCGGCGGCATCGGCTCGGGCAAGAGCGAGGTCGGGCGCATCCTCGCGGGCCTCGGCTGCGTCGTGATCGACTCGGACCGCGAGGCCCGCGAAGCCCTGGACCGGCCGGAGATCCGCGCGACCCTCGTGCAGTGGTGGGGCGACAAGGTCCTCTCTCCCGACGGGCGCATCAACCGGCACGCCGTCGCGGAGATCGTCTTCGGCGACGCTTCCCAGCGCGAACGCCTCGAACGTCTCGTCCACCCGATCGTCCGCACCGCCCGCGCCGAGATCCGCCGTCGCGCCGAGGCCGCCGGCGCCCGGGCCGTCGTCGTCGACGCCCCCCTCCTGTTCGAGGCCGGCGTGGACCAGGAGTGCGACACCGTCCTCTTCGTCGACGCCCCGCGCGACGTCCGCCTCGAACGCGTCCGCCGGACCCGCAACTGGGACGAGGCCGAACTCGACCGACGCGAGGCCGCGCAACTCCCGCTCGAGGAGAAGCGCCGCCGATCCGCGTCCGTCGTCGTCAACGACGGCTCCCTGGAGGCCCTGACCCCGCGTGTAAAGGAAGCGCTCAAACAGATCCTGGACCGGGCCCGGGCTTGACCGGATGTTGCGGCGGCGTTCGGGTCGGCCTACACTTTGCCGAGAGCGGCCGCCCGATGCAGGGTTGACCGCAAGCCCCGTACGCCGGAGCGGCCTCCGGGGCACCCTTGAAGTTCCCACCGATTCAATCTTGATCTTCGATGCTTGGGCACGGGGCGTGACCGCTCCTGCACAGGATTCACCGGGCCGGCGCCCGGTTCATACGGGGTTTCCCCGACTGTTCCCCCTTTTTCGAGCACGCGCGGGGCGTGCGTCGCGGCCGGAGCCCATGTCGGGCCGCGAGTGAAGCCCCAAGGAAGCTCTCCCCCATGGCGAAATCGACAAGCGTGGCCGAAGACGCGGCCAAGACCAAGCAGGCCGCCGCTCCGGCTGCACCCAAAAAGCCCGAAGGCGAAGCCCGCCCAACCGGCGGCGGAGATGCGCCACCGGCCCAGCCGCCGCGCCCCGCGGGCAACCCTGGTCAGCCCCAAGGCCAGCAGGGCGGCGGTCAGCAACAGCAAGGTGGCCAACAGCAGGGTGGCGGTCCGCAGCAGCAAGGCGGCCAGCAGCAGGGTGGCGGCCAGCAGCAGCAAGGCCATGGCGGCTACCCCGGCCAGGGCGGCTACCCGGGCCAGGGCGGGTTCCCGAACCACGGCCAGGGCGGCGGTCGACGCAAGAAGAAGCGCCGCAAGGGCGGCGGCTTCGGACAGGGTGGAGGTCAGCCCGGCGGCGGTGGCGGCGGTCAGCACCAGCAGCAGCACTACCCCGATCACACCCTCCCCAGCGACGAGGAACTCGAGCGCGAAGCCGCGGAGCTCGAGCGGATCGCCGCGACCTCCGACCCCAAGGCGCTCAAGGACGCGCTGAGTATCTCGCAACTCCAGCGGATGGAGATCGACGAGCTGCACGAGGTCGCCAAGAAGGAGGGGCTCACCGAGTTCACGACCTACGGCAAGCAGGACCTGATCTTCAAGATCCTCAAGGCCCGCGCCGCCAAGCAGGGCCTGATGTTCGGCGACGGCACGCTCGAGGTCATGCCCGACCAGTTCGGCTTCCTCCGCAGCCCCGAGCAGTCCTACCTCCCCGGCCCCGACGACATCTACGTCTCGCCCTCGCAGATCCGCCGCTTCGGCCTCCGCAAGGGCATGACGTTCCGCGGCCTGATCCGCCCGCCCAAGGAGAGCGAACGCTACTTCGCCCTCCTGCGCGTCGACGAGGTCAACGGCCGCCCGCCCTCGAAGATCGGCTCGATGGCCAACTTCGAGGACCTCACGCCGCTCCATCCGGAGCAGCGCTACATCCTCGAGACGACGCCCGACGAGATCGAGTGCCGCATCATCGACCTCGTCGCCCCCGTCGGCAAGGGCCAGCGCGGCCTCATCGTCGCCCCGCCGCGCACCGGCAAGACGGTCCTCCTCCAGAAGATCGCCAACGCCGTGATCAAGAACCACCCCGAGATCTACCTCATCGTCCTGCTCATCGACGAGCGGCCCGAAGAGGTCACCGACTTCAAGCGCAACCTCAAGGGCGAGGCCGAGGTCATCGCGAGCTGCTTCGACGAGCCGCCCTCCCGCCACATCCAGGTGACGGAGATGGTGCTCGAGAAGGCGAAGCGGCTCGTCGAGCACCGGAAGGACGTGCTCATCCTCGTCGACTCGATCACCCGCATGACCCGCGCCTACAACACCGAAGCGCCCCACTCGGGCCGCATCCTGTCGGGCGGCATCGACTCGACCGCCTTCCAGGGCCCCAAGCGGTTCTTCGGCGCCGCCCGCAAGGTCGAGGAGGGCGGCTCCCTCACCATCGTGGGCAGCTGCCTCATCGACACGGGCTCCCGGATGGACGAGGTCATCTTCGAGGAGTTCAAGGGCACCGGCAACAGCGAGCT